>JANZQE010000412.1:0-4094 GCA_038040705.1 Clostridium sp.
TGTTTACCTACTGCAAGTAATGCTCTTTTTCTTATCCCACTATCTGCGTATGTTGGCGTATTTCCAAAAGCATCGATAAATATTTCTCCAATAGGATGTGTAGGTTTATTTTTTATTTCCACAACCTGAGCTTTTAGCACAAAAGTATCCTTGTGCATATGCTTCATATCATATCCCCAATATTCTTGTAAATCCTGTGCTAATAATATACCTTCCCCTACTCTTAAATTATTTACTCTTTTAGGCATTTTCCCATCTATTATTAGTGTCAATGAACTTGTAGCCCCTCCCGAAATTATTTCAAGTTTTCTATTTATTTTACTTTCAATTATTTCAGCAATAGTACAAAGTCTTCCTAAATTCTCATCTGTAGGTTTTATTGAGCCATAGCATCCTAAATTTGTTCCAACTCCATATAGCTCAATATTTTTTAGCTTATTTTCTACATATAATGCTAAGTTAATAAATTCTTCCTCATCCATAACCCCTTCTCTTAAATCGCCTAGATCAAGCATTAGAATAACCTTATGTTTTTTTCCTTGTACTTCACATTCACTGTCAATTCTATCCAACGTTTCTAGTTCGGAATTTAGACTAATAGACGCAAATTTCACCAATTCTTCTATTTCACTAAACATTGGAATTCTAATCATCATAAGTGGTTTATCTATTCCGTGCCTTGCTAGCTTAATTATTTGATCCATTCTTGAACTCGCTATATAACTACATCCTGCACTTGCAAATTGTTCTACAACTTCTGGTATTGCATTGAATCCCTTAACTACTCCCGCCACACTTATTCCCTGGGCCTCACATAAGTCAACCATGTATTTTATGTTTTCTTGTACCTTTTTTAAGTTTATTTCAAGTGTTGGATATTTCTGATTCGAATAAGTTTCCTGCTCCATATGTTTTTCCCCCTTCCTACAATCTATATACTCATTTTTATTAACCTATTAATATTATATCCCATAATAGGGATAATTTAAACAGTAGTGTACTCCACCTTATAAAATATTCAATTATTTTCACACATGAGTAGTTGGCATGATAATTGCTACATTATTCGTATAAACAATATAATGGAGGTATGAGATGAGAGAAGTAGTAATTGTAAGTGCAGTAAGAACAGCAATAGGAAGTTACGGTGGACAATTTAAAGATGTGTCTGCAGTTGAGCTGGGTGCAACAGCGGTTAAAGAAGCATTAGTTCGCGCTAATGTTAAACCTAGCCAAGTTGATGATGTTTATCTTGGATGTATTCTTCAGTCAGGACTTGGACAAGGTGTAGCAAGGCAGGTAGCAATGAAGGCAGGCATCCCATTCACTGTTCCAGCAGTAACAATCAACATGCTTTGCGGTTCTGGATTAAAAACAGTGAATATTGGAGCACAAACAATAATGACAGGTGAAAATGACATAGTTGTTGTTGGTGGAACAGAAAGCATGAGCAGGTCTCCTTACCTTTTAAACAATGCAAGGTTCGGTATTAGGCTTGGTAATGACACCGTTGTAGACTCTGTAGTTTATGACGCATTAACAGATGCATTCAATAATTATCATATGGGAGTTACAGCTGAAAACATTGCTGAAAAATATTCAATAACAAGGGCAGAGCAAGATGAATTTGCAGCCTCAAGCCAGAACAAAGCAGAGAGAGCTATAAATGAAGGTAAGTTTAAAGATGAGATAGTTCCTGTGCTTATACCTCAGAGAAAGGGAGATCCAAAGGTAATCGATACAGATGAATTCCCGAAGGCTGGCGTAACTGCTCAAAGCATTAGCAAGCTAAAACCAGCTTTCAAAAAAGATGGTACTGTAACAGCTGCAAATGCTTCAGGAATTAATGATGGAGCTGCTATCCTTGTTCTTATGTCAAAGGAAAAAGCCGATGAAATGGGAATAACCCCCTTAGCAACTTTGGTTTCTTTTGCAAGCGTTGGAGTTGAACCTTCATTAATGGGTATAGGTCCAGTTCCTGCATCACTAAAAGCTCTGAAAATGGCTAATCTTACTATCGAGGATATGGACCTAGTTGAAGCGAATGAAGCTTTTGCAGCTCAGTCACTGGCAGTTGGAAAAGAACTTAAATTGAACAATGAAAAGCTTAATGTTAATGGCGGAGCCATAGCTTTAGGCCATCCTGTAGGCGCATCTGGTGCAAGAATTTTAGTTACGCTTCTTCATGAAATGAAGAAAAGAGATTCAAAACTAGGCCTTGCAACACTTTGCATCGGTGGTGGAATGGGTACCAGTGTTATAGTTAAAAGGTAAATTTATTTTTAAAATTATAGCTTAACATAAAAAAAAGAATCCTTCGGGATTCTTTTTTTTAATATTCTCTTTTAAGTTATTTCATTTAATAGTATTATTGTTATTATATCAATACAGTTTATTCCAAATAAACTAGGATATTTTATAAAGGAAGTGAATGTATGTAAAATATCAAGAAAGATGAATATTTAAAACTGAATTTTTTCAATAACGAACACAATGATATAGCTGAATTCACACCTGAACTGAAATTTATGTTTAATTTATACAAAAAGATATTTGATAAATTATATAATTGGATGATTGTTGTTGACCCCGAAGGCTACATAATAATGATGACAAAAAGTTATTGTAAATTTGTAGGATTCACCCAGGAATACGTTGTTGGTAGGCACGTTACAGAAATAATTGAAAATACTAGAATGCATATAGTGGCTAAGACCGAGCAACAGGAAATCGGTGATCTTCAAGAAATTAAAGGGAACATGATGATTGCTGACAGAATCCCAATATATCTTGATAAAAAGCTGATTGGCGCTGTAGGTTCTGTTATATTCAGAGATTTAAGTGAATTGGACTCTTATGTTAAAGGTGTACAACATATGGAAAAGCAACTTGACTTTTATAAGACAGAGCTTCAAAAGGCCTTGGGTGGAAATTACACATTTGATAACATAGTAGGCGAAAGCCCTGCAATTAGAAATATTAAGAATCTAGCAATGAAGGTAAGTTCATCAAAATCTAATGTGCTACTTCTTGGTGAGAGTGGAACAGGAAAAGAACTTTTTGCCCATGCTATTCATAATCAAAGTGATAGAAGTAAGTACCCCCTAATCAAAATAAATTGTGGTTCTATACCTTCAGAACTCTTTGAATCAGAACTTTTCGGATATGAAGCTGGAGCTTTTACTGGAGCTAAAAAAGATGGTAAACCCGGAAAGTTTGAACTTGCTAATAAAAGCACTATCTTCTTAGACGAGATAGGTGACCTTCCTCTTTCAATGCAGGTAAAGCTGCTCAGAGTTATACAAGAAAGAGAAATTGAGAGAATAGGAGCTGTAAAGAGTCAAAAAATAGATGTTAGAATAATAGCCGCTACTAATAGGAATCTTGAGGAAATGATTAAGGAAAATACTTTTAGAGAAGATCTTTATTACAGACTAAATGTTATAAATATGAAGGTCCCCTCTCTTCGAGAAAGAAGAGAGGATATACCCCTTCTTGCAAAGTATCTAATGAGAAAAATATCATCAGAAATGGAAAGACACGTAACTGATATTTCAGATGAAGCACTACTGGCACTATCATTATACGACTGGCCAGGAAATATCAGGGAGCTAGAAAATTTGATAGAAAGGGCGTTAAATCTTGTTGATAAACAGGCAATTATCGAAACTACCCAGCTTCCCTTCTATATAACAGAGGGACTATTAACTAATCTACCTGATGGTAATATAAAGATCGTCCCTATTAATATTAATGGTACTTTAAAGAACATGAATAAGGTGTTAGAAAAAAAAGCAATAAAGGCGGCCATGGAGGACTTTAACGGTAATAAATTGAGAGTAGCAAAAAAGCTTGATATAAGTAGAACAAGTCTGTATGAAAAACTTAAAATTTACAATTTGTAGGATGTTCACAATATGTACACTGTCCATATTGTGAACATTTTTCTTTATATTATACTAACCCGTTGAATACTATGCGTTTATTGTAAACGTTTAAACATTCACAAGCAATACTGTCCATAATGTTTACACTTTGTCATTTTACGAGAAATTAAAAAATAATCTCAAATTAAAATTATAAGACAAATCAAC
>JANZQE010000413.1:0-2647 GCA_038040705.1 Clostridium sp.
TAAAAAATCTAAAAAATCTAAAAGACGAACAAAGAGAAGTTACCCCATGACAGCCAATATATATATATTATATACAGGAGGCACAATAGGAATGCTTCACGATCAGAAAAAGGGTTTAATTCCAGTAAAAGGGAATCTTACCAAACTTATTAATAAAATGAATATTGATCATAAACTAAATATTAAATATAAAATAGATAAGACGGATAAACTAATAGATAGTTCTAATTTGAAAACAACCGGTTGGAAATTAATTCTTAAAAAATTATTTGAAAACTACACAAAATATGATAGTTTCATTGTAATCCATGGCACAGATACACTTGCGTACACAGCATCCGCAATTTCCTTCTTTCTAAGAGGTTGGAATAAACCTGTTATAGTAACCGGTTCCCAAATTCCACTATTTGAATTCAGAAATGACGCCTCCAAAAATATAATAGATTCCATAATTGTATCGCTCTTAAAAATCAAAGAGGTTTTAATCGTTTTCGGTGGCGAAATTTTAAGAGGAAATAGATCTTCCAAACACAGTTCCACCGATTTTGTAGCGTATAAATCGCCCAACTATGGTCCCATAGGCAAAATTGGAGTATATCTTGATATTTACAAAAATAAATTATTACATAATGGTCCTACTGGAAAATTATTGGAATCCAATGTTCCCAACTTACCCAGAATACCAAGCGAATGGAAGTTAAAAGATTGGAACGACAATGGAATAAAAATATTTACACAGACATTATTACCTGACGCTAATGAAATACCCTTTCAAGCATTAGTGAATCTTAAACCAAACGCTATTATATTAAGAACCTATGGGATTGGAAATGCCCCAGTAAGTGATGTTAAATTCATGAACGCTATTAAAAAGGCTATTAAAAAAGGTATAATAATTATTAACACCACGCAGTGTGTGAATGGAGGTGTTAATATGTCTTATTATAAAACTGGACGCATATTGAAAAAAATGGGAGTCACGAGCAGTTTTGATATGACTCCTGAAACCACGTATACCAAATTATTCTATTTATTCCAATTGCTCGGGACCAAAAATGTCCAACTCGTAAAAGATATTTTTGCTACAGATATTGCAGGCGAATTAACTACAGACACAATGAGCACACATATAACTACATATCTCAAGTCGTATTTCAAACAATATCAAGAATTATAATGTTAATATATGACGAAATTAACATTATAATTCTGGATTAGTTTTAAAAAGCGTAAAACACAACGCTTATTTAATTTTTAGATTATTTTATATTGAAACAAAAATCAATATAAAATTTATTTTTTATGCGTGTCTGACTTTACCTTATCGTGCATATAAGTTTCATAGCTTAAATAAGCAAAACTAGCAGCACCTACCATTGTACCTATAACAGAATACCATCCTTCTGGTTGACCCAATGCAACGCAAATTTGATTCGGTACTCTAAGCAATAACATTACGGTCAAAGATAAAGAAAGAGCTATAGAATAAGGTTTGTCATTTTTTACAGCATCTATTTGATGCATTGTACCATATATAGCAACGATCAATGCAATGATATGGAGATATCCAGTATATTTCATCATGGCCTTTGAACACTTCATTATATATTTAAGTAAGAAAAAATCTCATACTAGAAAGAATAAAAAATAAATAATATACATAAATTTATTGGTAAAATTGATTTAAAGCGTACTTCATTAAAGTAGATATAAATATGTCAAACATGTCAAACTCTGTAGAGAACCAGAAGGTAACCAACTCCGCTGAAACAGCATCAAATTCAACCAAAGGCGTCTTGGATCCCGAAATTAAATCAGAATTTACTGGTGTATTAAGTACGCTTTCAGCGTTTCGTGCACAGATAACAATGTTGCAAAATCAAGTTCGCGGTCTTGAAAAGCATGTGAATAAACAGATGAAAACATTGCATAGAGAAGCCAAAAAGAATAAGAATAAGGGAAATAGGAAGCCGTCGGGGTTTGCTGTTCCAACAAAGATCACTGCTGAGCTATGCGAGTTTATGAATAGACCTATTGGTTCAAAGGTTGCGAGGACAGAGGTTACGCAATATGTGATCAGTTATATTAGTGAAAACGAGTTACAAAAGGAGGATAATAGAAAGTTTATCTCACCTAACAAACAGCTTAAAAATCTTCTAAAGATTAAAGATGGTGAGGAGCTTACTTATTTCAACATACAGAGATATATGAATCAGCATTTTGTGAAGGAATCAAAGAATGAACAAACCGAATCATAATTTTCGTAAAAGAGATAAAGACAAATTAATTATTTAATAATATATGGAAAGTGTTATGAAATTATTGAAGGAAATCGAAACGTGTAAATCAAATATATCGCTTCATTATTTAAAAATAAATCAATTAAAAGAACAAATAGAGAGAAATGAAAAGATTATTTTTAAAAATTGTAAACATGAATGGCGTTATGATGATTCAAGTGGGTGCCATGATAGAATAAAATACAAGTGCGCAGGCTGCAATTTATGGCGTAATGAATACATGTATTCCTAATTTTAATATTTTTATAATTTTGTCGAATAACGTTGGATATTAGTATTTGGGAACGTGTAATAAATAGCCAAATCTTCAGCACTTTTTAAATAATCTTCGGGGATTCTTATTAAAT
>JANZQE010000414.1:0-4149 GCA_038040705.1 Clostridium sp.
GCTCCTAGCATTTCTATCTCCCTCCTTTATACTATTATTAAAGTTTATTTAATGCTAAGCAACCCACTTTCTAAGTTTCTCATTAATTTCTCATCATTCATAGAACTCAGTGTTTCAATTTGCTCCCCATTTTTATAACACTCATAATTAAGCAGAAAGCTAACCTGTAAGATATCAATGCCTATCATAACATCCCCAAATCCACTATTAATAACAAACCTTATCTCATCATTAAGCGCGCAGGTTTCTGGATAAATAAGGACCAAATTTTTATATCCTCCCCTTAAAGCATAGCTACACATCTGATACATATCAGCTTGTTTTATTCCATACTTATCACATTTGTTACCGTTTAACATCTTATATTTTGTGTCTAAAATAAATACATTATCGTTAATATCCCTAAGGTATATATCTTGCTTCAAATTAAAAGATTTACCATCCAGTTTATCATTAACATAAGTATCTGCTAAATAAAGATTACTCTTTTGTTTAGTTATTTCCTTGAATTTTTCATTATACCTTTCCTTTATAAAGTTAAAAATAAAGTCCTCATATAATAATTCCATTGGTATTAAGAAGCAAAAATTCAACTTGTCAGCATTCTTACTAGATGATAAAGATGTATTCCTTAAAAACATTTCACATAAATCTAAAATAGTTTCATATTCCTTATTAAATCTATTCATCCTTATACCGTTACACTCATCTTCTCCACAATGAATATCATCGACTTCATCCAATATAAATAATATCCTTTTAAGATTTTCACTGCTCTCATTTTTTTTAGTAACACTTAAAAGCATCTTTGATACATATTTAATTATTTTATTAACCTTATTATTATATATAAATGGCTCATGAATCGTACTAATGTAATTCCATCTTCCTGTTGAAATATTACTTTTTATATATTCAGTAATATTTAGCCTACCTTTTAAATAGGTCAGTTCCTCTTCTATTTCTTCGTAACTATTGTATGGATTATTATAAACACCATCTAAGGTGAATTTGCTAAAAATATAAATAAGTATCTCAATAAAACTGTCTCTATTATTAAAAGCTAAATTAGTTTCAACAATAGGAAATTTTATCTTGGTACTTTTTTTAAGCCAATATAGAAGATTTGTCATTAAAAACCCATCTATATCCTCTTCCACAATCTCCTTAGGAAATACCTTTGGATAAATAGTTATAGTCTCCCCTTCATAACCAATAAAGCCTACATAATTTCTAGCCTTTGCTAAGTGTCCATCAAAAGTTAAAAATCGTTGTTCTCCATAAATAACCTCTTCATTATATAAAGCTCTATCATCATAAAGTATATATCTCTTTTTCCAGCTTTCATTCAAATAAGATCTAAAATCACTTACAGACCCTAGTTCAAGCTTTTTAAACTTCCCAAACTCCCTTAATTTCATAGCTACTCCTCAATTCCATCAAACTCAAGCTGAAAAGTATCTGAATTTTCACGAACCCTAATTCCACCTCTACTTAGAATATCCATTACATCACCGCTATTTAAGTAGAAATATTCGTTTAATAAAGGAATGATTTTCTTATCTATAATATTCTTTAAATCATCCATTGTTTTATTTATAAAGAATGCATGACCAATTAGGTAATCTCCAGTTCTTTTCTTCTCATAAATAGCCTTATTTATTGGTTTTAAAATATGCTCGAACGCTGGAATTAAACTATAATCTGTATACATAGGAATAAAATCAAATCTTCTTCTAAGGGCTATATCAATATTAGCTATAGATTTGTCTGCAGTATTCATTGTTCCTATAATAAAAAGATTAGGTGGTACAATAAAAGTTTCCTTTGAGGGCAGCGTAACTGCTATTTCATTGATTTCCCCCATTCTCTTATCATCCTCAATTAAGGTAATAAGTTCGCCAAAAATACGTGAAATATTCCCTCTATTTATTTCATCGATTATCATAACATAATAGTTACCAATATCATTTTTAGCTCGCTCTACTAAATCTTTAAAAATGCCATCCTGCTTAATAAAAGATAATTGATCCGTATTATTTGTATTTGCCCTAATGCCTTGTATGAAATCTTCATAGCTATAATTTTGATGGAATGTTGTAAATGTAATTCTCTTGTCTGAAAGATAGGTTTTATATCTATTAAATACACTTTGTCTATCCTCTTTTGATTCATTTATAACTTCCTCAATTTCTTTCTTCTCTACTATACTTACCGCATAATTTGCAGTATTATACGTCTTTCCTGTTCCTGGTGGCCCATAAAGAATCATGTTTAAAGGTGTATCTATTTCTTTTTCAAACTTTTCATCATCCACAACCTCTACTATTTCTGGCCCTATATCCTTGATTTTAATTTCTGAAGTTTTCATATTTGCTATTTCTTCAAGTAGCTTATCTATATCTACCTCAAATATGTTATTTAACACATTGATCTCAAAGCTTTCTTTTTCCTCTTCCTTTACACGTATAACCTGCTTTGTGCTATATTTATTACCCCAAGTTTTATCATTTGGTAGTTCCTCTACAGATTTATTAGTTTCACTTAGCTTAATAAATTTCCTATAAAATAACCCATTTTTTTCGGAAACCTCATTTGAAAATGTCCCTAAGAATAAAATTTTATTTCCATCAACGCAATAAAAAATATTCTTACTGCTTTCATCTGCAGTTATATTTTTTTCCTTTAATAATAAAACATTATCTTGTAAATAACCGTGAACCTCTTCCCTTGAAAATCCATTAGCATTATAAGGTTGAATTTTAAAGAAATTATTTTCTATATTCCATAACTTTGCTAATTCCTTAGAAAACATTATGTGTGCATACACTCTACCTCTATTTTTCTCGTTTTTAACTTTAATATCAAACTTACTTAACTCTTTATAAATGGTTTCACATAGCTTCTCATAATAATTTTCTACTTTAATATTAGGGTTTAATAGCCTGATAAATTGAATTAATTTAGAATTCTTAAAGGCTGTTAATTTGTCACTCGGACTAAGAATATATGTAATAACATTTCTAATAACCTCTGAAACCTTAGTTAAATCACTATACTTCTTATAACTAATTAAGTTTTTAACCCATTCATTTTGTCTCACAAAGGTTAAAGCAAGTGTTCTCTTATCTTCATATTGATTATAAACAATCTTGTTGTAGGCATTTTTATCAGCGTAAGCTACAACTTCATATAAAAGTGTTAAAAAGTTATATTTATCTTCCTCATTTTTATATTTGTTTAAAATATCTCCTGAACTAAATCTATCTAAGGACTCTATGTCAGACTTTAATTCATCTAAACTATTATTGCTTATATTAAATTTGATAAATTCATTCCATTTATCAGTTAACTTTTCAAAAACATACTCATCCAAATCAATATACGGTTTAATGATATAATCATAATTTTCTTTTATTGCCTTATTTATATTATTCTTAAATTTTTCTTCATACCCACCCTTTGTTCCCTCGTAGCATCTTCTGATAATATCAAAGTAATTATCTAAGTTGCTATCCTCATATATCTTAACTATTGTATTTAATGTCCACTTATAGCTATCAGGTACTACCTTTAAATTTTGGCTATTTACATCATCCTCAGTTATAAATTTTCTACATACATGGATTTCAATATAATTTGATTTAACATGAACCTCAGCATACAGTTTTGAATTAACCTTATATCCTATATACTGAGGTGTCTTGTATTCAAAAGTGCCCTCAAGCCCCCTACAATAGTCTAAAACCTTTTCAACAAAAACCTTCTCACTCATACTGTACCTCCTTTTTCTTTCGCTATAATTTAAGTACTTTACCCCTAATCCATTCTGCTGTTATTATATAATTGTCTATAATACCATTATTCTACAAATAAGCTTAATATCCTTTAACAACAGTGGTTTCTGCAATCTAAAATAAAATGTATAACCACAAAAAACCTTTTGGGTTTTTGTGGTTATATGAGAGGCTATATTTATTGGAATTTCTTTTATGGGATGTTAATTTTATACTTTGCACCTCTAAAGTAAACCATTTAATATTTATCATAGGCAGCATTAATTGTTCCCTTTTTAGTTTGCAATCATTCCCAAGGATCAGGCACCTTACAGAGTTTGGAAGCAAAGCAGACAAGCTCTGTTGCTATTCC
>JANZQE010000415.1:0-5858 GCA_038040705.1 Clostridium sp.
GACTCGACCACAGTTATAACTAAAAATTTATTATAGTGAATACGCACCATCCCATACTATATCCCTATAATTCACTGGATCAGTGTCCCCTTCTGTGCTGAACATTAATACTACAGAATCTTTGTTAAGGCTAAGCTTTTACTTTAATAAGCTATACTCTTGATTTGTCATTATAAGTGACAGAACTACAGCACCTATTGCTGCTGACTCTCCAGAAATTACTCGTGCGTCCTCTCCAATAGGGTTCCCGAGAATTCTCATTCCTGTAGCAGCTACACTATCAGCACATTTACAGAAACCAGTTGCGAAATTTCTTATTATTTCCCATCCAGCTGGAACAGGTTCTCCACATGCAAGTCCTGCCATGATACTATCTAATGATCCACCTACTGTATAAGCTGTACCATCATTCATTTCCGCAGACTTAAAGTAACATGCTGCATTTTTAGGCTCCATTATAAGTGTTGTAGGCATATCTCCATTATAATAATTTGATATAGCTCCTGTTACACCAGACGCCATTGCACCAACGCCAGCTTGTACAAATAAGTGAGTTGGCTTTTTATAGCCTGCAGCTTCTAGTTGTTCTATTGCTTCCATTCCCATAGTTGAATATCCTTGAAGAATAGTCTTTGGAACTTCTTCGTAACCTTCCCATGAAGTATCTTGAACTATATACCAATTATTCTCAGTTGCCATTTTGTTTGCATATCTTACAGTATCATCATAGTTAAATTCAGTAACTGTAACAGTTGCTCCTAATGCTTCTATGTTTTGCACCCTGCTTTCTACTGTTCCCTTAGGCATGTAGATTATTGCTTTTAAGCCTAGTTCCTTAGCTGTCCAAGCTACACCTCTACCGTGATTCCCATCAGAACAAGTAGCCAAAGTCATATCCTTAATTTTCGAGTGAACGCTCTCAGATTTTAAATAATCAAAAGTAACATTCAAAACCTCAAGTCCTAGCTTGTCACAAACTAACTTAGCAATAGCATAAGTAGCTCCTAATATTTTAAATGAGTTTATATCTCCTCTTTGTGATTCATTTTTAATAAATATTGACTTTACTCCTAGGTACTCAGATAAACTTTTTAATTGTACTAAAGGAGTAGCCTTGCAGTCAGGAATACTGTTATGAATATGTCTAACTTTTTTTAATTGTTCTACAGATAGAAATTCTGCACATCTTTCCTCTTTAGCATCATACTTTCCATTAACTATAAATTCAATATCATTTGTTATTTTTGGCATTTGCTCATCTCCATTTCAATGTAATCGTTTAAGATTCTTTTTAGTTTAATATAACTCATTATATTGCAAATTATCCTTATAGTAAATATAATTCCAATGTTTTTCTTTTTTTCTGCAGCAGGTGCTACATATAATTGGGCAAACAACAAAAAATCCTCTTACGTAAAATTTCGATCAAATATTTTATGTTATAACATTATACACTTAGGCTGAATATTAATTGAGAGGTGAAAATCTTGGAGAAAAAGGATGGGAATTGGTATCGTCTTTTTCAACTAATAGAGAAGGAGGCCAAAGTAGAGAAATAATATCAGTTTTCAAGAGAAAAAACAGCTATTAAAAGCTATCAAAATATTTTTTAAACTTTGATAGCTTTTTTGGATACCTTATAATTTTTTAATGAAATCCCATGACCATATACTCATTACAGTTGTTTTAAGTACCACAATATGTTCGGTAAGGACTGCTTGATGTATTCTCGTAGCATTGGTCCAAGTGCAGCTAGACCATCGCCACCCCTTGAATATGGAGTTTTGCCTGAACCCTTGAGCTGAATATCAACCCGCTCACCTTTAGGAGTAATTTGTTCACCCAGCAAAATAGCCCGGCCATCCCCAAGCATTGTAAAATGCCCGAATTGGTGAGCTGCGTAAGCCTGAGCTCTAAATATTATATATAAGTAACCTCTAGTGGATTTCTATCCACTAATTTTTTATAGTTATACTTTGGATATCCAACCATAACAGCGGCTGTGATGGTTTTGCCCTCTGGAATATTAAACAATTTAAGCAGTGGTGAATCCTTAATTGATGCACAATACTCAAAAAATCCAGCCCAACAGGTTCCAAGTCCTAGTGATGGAGCAAATAATTCTAAATAAGTCAAACAGGAGATAGAATTACCCCTTCCGCCAGTAAAGTCTTTGTCCGCAGTAGTTATAATTAAGTTTGGAGCACCACGCAAAACTGGATCAATTCCTTCTTCTCTATATTTACTGATTAATCCTTTTAATGCATCTTTTAAAGGAGATTTTTCAATAATTTCAATAGTAAGTTCAATAGCTTTCTTAATTAATTGATTGTCCTCAACTACCACAAATGATATTCCTTGACTATTGCTTCCGGTAGGTGCAAGCCTTGCAACTTCCACGAGTTTAGTTAACTTTTCTCGTGATACAGCCTTATCCTGATAGCTTCTTATAGAACGACGTGACCTTAAAAAATGCTCCGCCTGCTCTGCATTTAATTCAGGAAAATCACTGGCATCAACTTGTTCTGAGCTTGGTGTTTTTTTATTATCTATAGCATCACTAGGACATACAGCAACACAATGTCCACAGGCAATACAAGTTGTATTTGCTACTTCTTCTGGACCATTATCTCCCATCTTTAAAACATATGACGGACATTCCTTGATGCAAAGTTCGCATTTAATGCATTTTTCTTCATTTACAGTTATAAGATCCATTCTTTTCATCCCCTTGTTAAAATTTATTACTCTGAGATTACTTATCGCTATCTCTAAGTTATTATTTTAACACATTGTATCTAATTTGCAAGTACGCACTTTTATATCACATAGTATCCAAATCGGTACTATGAGGATGGTTTTTATAATTAAGTTTACCTTTAACGTATTGGGGAATTTATAATTTACTATAATATCCCGCATAGTAACATTATGCTTAAATCCCGTGCAGTGGTTATCAAAAATAGCAGTATTTGATATATCAACTTTTTCGCATAACTCATAACCTTGGTTTTCTCCTGTTAGTTTTTCAGTTGGTATTCCTGTTTCTAACTCTCTTTCAAACCCACCATGATAGGAAACTATATTTATGTCAGTTCCTTCTTTTTCTTTCATTTTCATAGACATATTAATATTAGTCTTTGTTGTTGTCAACTATGCTCTTATATTAATAAGCGAGAAATTAAAAATATAATACTATTGACTTTTAGAAATTTTAGTCTTAGTGTAAAATTATACACGGGACAGTCGTTGCTAGAGAATATGGAATGCCTGCAGTAGTTGGAATTACAGATGCAACTAAGCTAATTAAGACAGGTCAAAAAATCAGAGTAGATGGTAATTCTGGTTTTGTTATAATTGTTGATTAAATCTATGTTAAAAAAAATAATGGATAGGCACTAAATGCCTATCCTTCAAACTTAGATACCCAATTATTGTTTTTTATATAAAATCTCCATATAAAGCCCTTTAATTCTTCTGACAAATATATAAGTGGTGGTTTCGATTGTTCTGGTTTTGTGCAATATATTTATAAACATTGATTTCTAAATATTTATAATCTTAAAATATTGCATTAAAAAATAGTGCAGCAGCTATACTCCCACATATTGGTCCTACTACTGGAATCCATGCATACCACCAATTCGAACCTTCTTTATTTTTTATTGGCATTAAGAAATGTGCTATTCTTGGTCCTAAATCTCTAGCAGGGTTTATTGCATATCCGGTTGTTCCACCGAGAGATAACCCCATGGACAATATTATTCCACCTACAATTAGTGGTGCAAAACCATTAACCACCTCTGTATTGCCTACTCCCAGTAGTGCGAATACAAATATAAATGTAGCCATAAACTCACATAGAAAATTATTAATAGTACCTTTTATTGCAGGTGATGTACAGAAAACATCTCTTTTAGCATCTGCATCTTCAGTTGCATCAAAATGTTTTTGGAAGAAAAGATATACAAGTGAACCACCGAAGATACCGCCTAGCACTTGAGCTAGAATATATCCGGGAACCAGAGCCCAAGAGAAATTTCCAATTACTGCAAGGCCTATTGTTAAAGCTGGATTTATATGTGCTCCTGATATACCTCCGAAAATAAATACTGGAATGGCAACGGCCAGTGCCCATCCTGTTGTTATTGCAATCCAACCACCACCGTTTGCTTTAGATTTATTAAGAACCATATTTGCTACTGCTCCGTCTCCTAGGAATATGAGTATTGCAGTTCCCAAAAATTCAGCTAAATAAATTGACATATTATACACCCCTTTTTAAATATTAATTCTAGACTATAATAAATTGTTAAATACTTCTTTTATTGGTGCTGCAATAACTTCTTTATTAAGTAGCATCCCTGTATGGGCTACTGCATTTGCACCGACCTCAACTGCAGCTTTAACTGAACTTATGTCCCCAGTTAAAGTTAAATAAGATTTACCACCAATTCCCATTCCAAGTCTTACTTCAATTAACTTAACCTGCGCTGATTTTGCAGCTGCATCAGCAGCGATAACAGACGCCGCAATGGAGAAAAATTCTATTATTCCAAGCGCATCTACTTTATCAATTGTCTCATTGCAATTAATAGCTTTAATAACATCTGGGTGAACACTCGAAATTAAAATGTCATCAACTACATATTGACCACCATAATTAACACCTGACTCCTTGGCAACTTTTACTGCCGCAACTTCTCCAGTAACTAGTATTATAAATTTTCCACAGCAAACAGGTTTTGAAAATATGAGTCTTACATCAGCAGACTTAAGCATTGCATCCGCTGTTCCAATTCCTCTTGCTATGCTATTAAGCTCTATTAGGGCTATTGATCTAATCATGATATCACCTCACTACATTCAATAACTATATTCTCAGATATGTTTGTAACTTTTCCATCAATGCTTGCATGAATATTAGCTCCCATATCTAGGAGATTAATTTCACCAATTAATTGTCCTTTGCTAACCACATCACCCACTGATACAACGACTTTAGCTGGTTTACCTATATGTTGTTTAAGTGGTATGTTGACTTTACTAGCCACAACCACAATAGCTTTATCAACAAATTTAATTTCTGAGTATTTACCCAAGTTAAGTCTTTGTACAAGCCTTGAAACTGGTATTTGCCTGTTATCTCTTTCTTCACTTAGAGTTATTTCCTCGTCAGTCTCAAATTTAACTCCCTTTTGTCTTAACTCATCTTTAACCATTATGTTTATTTGCCTAGGAGACATACCCATAGGGCATGCATACATCTCACATATTCCACATTCACAGCATATTAGCGCACTACGAAAAACTTCCTGCGTCATATCCTCTGACATTGAAATTGCTCTCATGATTTTGTGCGGTCTTAGTGGATGCCCAAGCAAATACCTTGGACACATTTGTGTGCAGTATTGACACTGAATGCATGCGGATTTTGCTTGATTAATAATATGTTGTATTGATACTTCTTTTCTTTCTTTAATGTAATGGTCCTTAGGCAGTACAATTATTCCACCATCAGTTTTAGTTATGCTTCTCTGCTTTACTTCATCATGGCTTAATATTTTGCCCATCATAGGACCGCCCATAATAACGCAATAATCTTTAATTTTCAGTCCACCTGCAGCTTCAATGCATTTTAGAACAGAAGTTCCAATTGGAACTAAAAGTATAATTGGGCGCTCTACCTCACCTGTTACAGTCACAATTTTGTCTGTAACACTTTTACCCATCATTGCATCGTAAATACTTTTCACAGTTGCTACATTTGACACTACTGCGGAAACATTTAGTGGAATTCCTCCAGGTGGGATTACTCTGCCAGTGACTTCATATACTATGACTTGCTCATCACCAGC
>JANZQE010000416.1:0-13940 GCA_038040705.1 Clostridium sp.
AACCTTCCTTTCTATAATTATTTTATTAGGGACAATTGAGTAAATAAAAAGACTTCTATATAGATATATCTATATAGAAGTCTTTTTATACATATAATTATTTCGTATTAATGCTATACATCAAACCACCCTCTACGCTTAAACCATAAAAACATCTCTATTGCTATAATAGCCATAATTAGTAAAACTATAAAATAACCATACTTAAAGGTAAGTTCAGGCATATAATTAAAATTCATACCATAAACTCCGACTATAAATGTTAGCGGTATAAAGATACTTGATATAACGGTTAAAACCATCATATGCCTATTCATACGAGTTGAATTTATGGATAAGTAATTATCACGCATATCAGATGTCATTTCTCTATTAGAATCTACCATAGAAGAAAGTTTAACTAAGTGATCATGAATATCAGAAAAATAAAACTTATGCTCATGAAAACCTATAAGATGTTCGGAGTTCAATATTTTATATAGTAAGTCACGCATAGAGTTTACTAGTCTTCGGAACTTTAGTAAATCACTTCTCATATCAAAAATTTCATCCATTAGGATGCGAATGGGCTTTCTTTTAATGTTATTTTCGATTTCATCTAATTTATTTTCAATTTTATTAATAACCGGAAAGAAGCTATCAACAATTTCATCTAATATTTGATGTGCAATATAGGAAGGTCCCTTATTCCAATTTTGCTTGTCAGTTTTTGAAAATTCAAAGACTCTGTCTAGTTCATCTGAGTTGGTACTATGATAAGACACGATATACTTCGTGCCTACAAAAAGAGAGACTTCTACAGGATCTAAAGTATTTTTAGTTAGGGCATTGAGTATAAAAAAATTATAATTATCGTAATAATCCAGTTTCGGGCTATTTAGTGAAAGAACACAATCTTCTATAGCTAAACTATGAAAGTGGAAATAGGTATTTAATAAGGATATTTCTTGTTCACTAGGATTATTAAAATCCATCCAGTACCATAGAATATTTTCCTTTGATAAATCAGCTATTGGTAAATCAAATAGTACATTTAAATTTTTTGTTATAGCTATAATACGAATCAATTAGACTCATCCTTTCTAAAGGTTCTTGTATTTTTATAATAAGTTCATTATAATACAAATATTACTAATGACAATACAAATATTAAATTAATAAATATTTTCCTATCCTATTGTAAATACTTAGATGGTATGGAAATATAATTTTTTTTATAAAAGTTCTATTATAGTTATAAAATACTTTTATCTTGACATACAATATAGAAATATATATACTTTGATTATCAAAGCATTTTAAAAATCAAAGCAAAGGGAGAGGATGATTATGAAGTTACCTCCTTTAAAAATTGGAGAATTAATAGCAAACGTTCCTATAATACAAGGCGGTATGGGAGTAGGGGTGTCACTTTCATCGTTGGCAGCAGCTGTTGCTAATGAAGGCGGTATTGGGATAATATCTACTGCTCAAATTGGATATAGGGAAGAAGATTTTAGAACTAATACAAGGGAAGCAAACAAAAGGGCATTAATAAGTGAAATCAGGAGAGCTAGAAAGCTCAGCCCTAAAGGCGTTATTGGAATAAATATTATGGTAGCTATGAATAATTATGAGGAAATCACAAAGGTTGCTTTAGAAGAAGGAATAGATTTAATAATATCTGGTGCAGGTCTTCCGCTAGATTTGCCTAAAATATCAAAAGGCTTTAAAGCAAAACTCGCACCTATAGTATCATCAGCAAAGGCGATTACGGTTATAGCTAAAATGTGGGATAAGAAAAATAGTTGTGCACCAGATTTAGTCATTGTTGAAGGTCCTAAAGCGGGTGGACATCTTGGGTTCTCTATGGAATCATTAATAAAAAATACAGCTATGGATTTAAAGGAAATAGTAAAAGAAGTTATTTTGGCAATTAAGCCTTTTGAAGAAAAGTATAACAAAAAAATTCCTGTAATAGCTGCTGGAGGGATTTATACTGGAGAAGATATTGCTGAAATTATAAAACTGGGTGCAGCGGGTGTACAAATAGCTACTAGATTTGTGGCTACAGAGGAATGTGATGCTAGCTTAGCTTATAAAATGGCGTATATAAACTCAAAAGAAGAGGATATAAAACTAGTTGGCAGCCCTGTAGGTATGCCAGGAAGGGCCATTAACAATAAATTCATGAAGATAGTCGAGGAACATGGTTGCAAGGTGGAGAAATGTTCAGCATGCATAAAAAAATGTGATCCAAGGAAGACCCCGTACTGTATTACAGAAGCATTAATACAAGCAGTAAAAGGTAACTTAGATAAGGGACTTATCTTTGTTGGAACTAATGGTTATAAGGTAGATAAAATTATCTCTGTTAAAGAATTAATGAATGAATTAGTTACAGAGGCAGAAGTCCATTTTTAAACCTTGACACAAGTATAAAAATGCAAATTTAACAAAAATATGTTAAAAGGTTTGACAAATAACTATTCCACAGATATACTTTGACTATCAAAGTATATGAAATCAAAGTATATGAAATGGGGATAAATATATGAGTAGGTCTGTTGGAGTTGTGAATGAACTTCTAGTAGAGACATTTAATGATATATTGCAGATAGAGCAGAGAGCACTTAAAGAAGGGGTACTTAATGATTTATCTATAACAGAAATTCATACTATAGATGCAATAGGAATGTACAAATATAGAACTATGACAGAGATTGCACAAGACCTTAAAATTACTGTAGGAACTCTTACAACAGCTATTAATAAACTTTTAAAAAAAGGATATGTAGATAGAAAAAGAGGGGAAGAAGATAGAAGATCGGTAATGATTACCCTTACAAGAAAAGGGAAATTAGCTTATAGAATACATGGAAAGTTTCATTATCATATGGTGCACGAAACTATAGATGGTCTTAATAATGAAGAAGAAGAAATTCTAATAAAATCTCTTGAAAAATTAAATGATTTCTTCAAAAAAACATATAGGCTATAAGATATAAGATTAATGAAAGGGGAAGTTGTGAAATGAATGAGGTACAAATAATTGGTACAGGAAGTTATGCACCTTTAAACATAATGACTAATCATCAATTAGCAGAAATTGTAGATACGTCTGATGAATGGATAACTTCTAGAACTGGCATAAAGCAGCGCCATATATCACAAGGGGAAAATACTTCAGATTTAGCTACAAAAGCTGCACTAGATGCATTAAGTAATGCAAAAATTAGAGCAGAAGATATAGATCTTATAATTCTCGCAAGTACGTCTCCCGATCAATTTGTTCCAGCTACGGCATGCATCGTTCAAGGAAATATTGGTGCTGTAAATGCCATGGCTTTTGACATATCAGCAGCCTGCACAGGTTTTATATTTGCTCTTAATATAGGAATGCAATTTATTAAAACTGGTCAATGTACTCGAGCATTAATAATAGGTGCTGAGGTTTTATCAAAGATCGTTGATTGGACAGATAGAAACACTTGTACACTATTTGGAGATGGAGCAGGCGCAGCAATAATTGAAGGTGGTAGTAAAAAGGGGATTATTTCTATAAATTCTACTTCAGAGGGTGAAAAGTCTGAATACCTAACTTGCCCAACTGTAGATGTAAAAAATACGTTTACAAGTGGGGTTGAAAATTTTAAAGCAACAATAAAAATGGATGGAAAAGAAATATTTAAATTTGCGGTTAAAATCATTGAAAGTAGCATAGATAAAATTTTAAAGGAAAATGATTGTACACTTGAGGATATTAAGTATGTAGTTTGCCATCAAGCAAACCTAAGAATAATAGATTTTGTTGTTAAAAGGTTGAAAGCTGACAAAGATAAATTTTACGTGAATTTAGATAAATATGGGAACACTTCGGCGGCAAGTATAGCTATAGCCCTAGACGAAATGAATAAAAACAATTTACTTACAGTTGGAGATAAAATTATACTTGTAGGCTTTGGCGGTGGATTAACCTACGGCGCTGCACTAATAGAATGGACAATTAACAAATAAAATTTTAGGAGGAATTATTAATGATATTTGAAAAAGTTAAAAATGTAATAGTTGAACAATTAGGGATAGATGAGGTAGAAGTTACGATGGAGGCAAATTTCTCAGATGATTTAGGTGTAGATTCACTTGAAATATTTGAAATTGTAATGTCCCTTGAAGAAGCTTTTGAAATTGAAATTCCAAATGAGGATATAGAAAATATTAAAGATGTAAAGGGAATTGTTAAATATATAGAAGCAAAAATGAAATAGTAGTAATTGTGGGGTTAGATAATTAGAGAGCTGAAATACTGAGCATTTTTCTATAATTATCTGACCCTAACTATATGGGTTGAGGAATAAAGGAGGGGTAAAATGTTTAATTCCGTATTTTTTAAAGAACTAGGTGTGAAATATCCAATAATACAAGGTGGAATGGCTTGGGTTGCAGATAGTAGTTTAGCATCCGCAGTATCTAATGCTGGGGGCTTAGGTATTATAGCGGCAGCTAATGCACCAGTTGATTATATAAGAGATGAAATAAGAAAAGCAAAGAAGTTAACAGACAAACCTTTTGGTGTGAATATAATGCTTTTAAGTGATAATGCAGAGGAAATTGCACATCTTGTATGTGAAGAAGGAGTTAAGGTAGTTACTACAGGTGCAGGAAATCCAGGAAAATACATGGAACTATGGAAATCGCATGGGATTAAAGTCATACCAGTAGTTGCATCTGTAGCTTTAGCTAAGCGTATGGAAAGAGCTGGAGCAGATGCAGTTATTGCAGAAGGTTGTGAATCTGGAGGACATATTGGTGAGCTTACAACTATGTCACTTGTGCCTCAAGTTGTTGATGGAGTAACTATCCCTGTGATTGCAGCAGGAGGTATAGGTGATGGACGTGGTCTTGCAGCAGCCTTTATGCTTGGAGTACAGGGAGTTCAGGTAGGTACAAGGTTTTTAGTAGCAAATGAATGTACAGTTCATGAAAACTACAAAAAGAAGGTATTGGCTGCAAAAGATATAGATGCAGTGGTGACAGGAAGATCGACAGGACACCCTGTTAGAGTTTTAAAAAACAAGTTATCAAGACAATTCCAAAAGCTTGAGAAAGAAAACGCTACACTCGAGATGTTAGAAGCATTAGGTGCAGGATGTCTACCAAGAGCAGTAAAAGAAGGCGATGTGGACATGGGATCTGTTATGGCAGGGCAAATTGCAGGCCTTATAAAGAAAGAACAAAGTTGCAGTGAAATTATACAAGAAATGTTTAAAGAGGCAGAAGAGACCATCACAAAATTTAGATAAAAGATAATATTATTATTTAACATATATGCAATCAGATAATAAATAAAATAGGAGGAAAATTATGAGTAAAACTGCTTTTATTTTTCCGGGACAGGGAGCCCAATATATTGGTATGGGCAAGGAACTATTTCAAAATATAGAGGTTTGTAAAAATATATTTGATATAGCAGACAAAGAACTTAACTTTGAACTAAGTAAATTATGTTTTGAGGGTACGGAATCAGAACTAAATATTACAGAAAATACTCAACCGGCTATTTTAACCACAAGTATAGCAGCGCTTATGGCATTAAGAGAACATGGCATAAAGTGTGATGTAACAGCAGGACTTAGTCTTGGGGAGTACTCAGCGCTTGTATGTAGTGGAAGTATGGATTTTAGAGATGCTGTAAAACTTGTTAAAAAGCGTGGAAGGTTTATGCAGGAAGCTGTTCCTGTTGGAATAGGAACAATGGCAGCTATTTTGGGCTTAGATGCTAATTTAGTTTACGAAGCTTGCACTGAGGCTAGAACTTCTGGAATAGTAGAAATAGCTAATTTAAACTGTCCAGGACAAATAGTAATTGCCGGGGAAATAGCGGCAGTTGAACACGCCTTAGAGCTCGCTAAAGAAAAAGGCGCGAAAAGGGTAATGCTCTTATCTGTAAGTGCACCTTTTCATACTTCTATGCTAAGACCGGCTGCAGAGGAATTAGAAACGGAACTTAAGAAGATAAACATTAAAGATTTTACTATCCCATTAATGACGAATGTTAACGGTGATTATGTAAAAAGCAAGGAAGATATAAAAGATAATTTAAAACTTCAAGTTATGAGTTCTGTTTTATGGGAAACAATTATAAGAAATATGATAAAAGATGGTGTTGACACCTTCGTTGAGATAGGACCGGGTAAAGTGTTAAGTGGATTTGTTAAGAAAATAGATAGAAAACTTACGGTGATAAATGTAGAGGATATGGTATCCTTGGATAAAGCGGTTGCGATGCTTAAGAAATAGGATTAATAAGCATCGAGACTGTTTATAAAGCAAGTCTACTATGATATATAAAGGAGATCAGATTAATGTTAAGTGGAAAAACGGCAGTAGTTACAGGAGCAAGTCGTGGCATTGGAAGGGCTATAGCTATAAAACTCGCAAAACTTGGAGCAAATGTAGTCCTTAACTATAGAAACAGTGTAGGCGGGGTACAGGAAGTAGTAAAAGAAATAGAATCGTTAGGGGCTAAGGCACTAGCAATCCAATGTGATATAAGCAGCTATAGTGGTGTTGAGAATATGATAAAAAAATGCATTGAGGAATTTGGAAGTGTAGATATCCTGGTTAATAATGCGGGAATAACTAAAGATGGTCTTTTAATGAGAATGAAGGAAGATGATTTTGATAGCGTTATAAATACTAACCTTAAGGGAGCTTTTAATTGCACAAGGCATGTATCGGCTATAATGCTTAAGCAAAGATCTGGAAGAATAATAAATATATCATCAGTGTGTGGACTTACAGGAAATGCAGGCCAAGTAAACTACTCCGCTGCAAAGGCGGGTATAATAGGAATGACTAAAGCAGTGGCTAGAGAATTTGCAAGCCGCGGAATTACTTGTAATGCAGTAGCACCAGGGTATATAGGAACAGACATGACGGATGCACTGCCTGATAAGGTAAAGGATGCTATAATGTGCACTATTCCACTTAAGAGACTCGGATGCCCAGAAGACGTTGCAAATGTAGTAGCATTTTTAGCGTCGGAAGAAGCATCATACATAACAGGGCAAGTTCTAAATGTAGATGGCGGAATGGTAATGTAACATAAAAAATAGTTAACTTACGATTTTAAGGAGGGTTAATTTTATGAAAAATAGAGTTGTTATAACAGGTATGGGAGCAGTTACTCCTATAGGAAATGATGTAAATAATTTTTGGGATAATATAAAACAAGGTACTTGTGGAATAGATGTTATTAAGTCTTTTGATATTACGAACCATAAATGCAAACTAGGTGCAGAAATTAAAGATTTTGATGTAACAGTTGCATTAGATAAAAGAGAAGCTAGAAAAATGGATAAATACTGTCAGTATGCAATGGTAGCAGCAGCAGAGGCTATCAAAAATTCAGGACTTGATTTAAATGCTATAGATAGTGAAAGACTAGGAGTAGTGGTTGGTTCAGGAATAGGTGGAATTGGTACTATTGAAAATGAACAAAATAAGCTAATGGAAAAGGGACCAAATAGAGTGTCACCATTTTTAATACCTATGATAATAGGAAATATGGCAGCTGGAAACATTGCAATAAAGTATGGTGCTAAAGGTATGTGTACTAGTGTGGTTACGGCTTGTGCTACAGGAACAAATGCTATAGGAGACGCTTTTCACTTGATTCAAGATGGAAGAGCAGACATAATAATAGCTGGAGGATCAGAAGGATCAATAACTCCACTAGCTCTAGCAGGTTTTGCATCTTTAACAGCTTTAAGTAAAAGTGAGGATCCGCTAAGAGCATCGATCCCTTTTGACAAAGAGAGAAATGGATTTATTATGGGCGAGGGTGCAGGTATAGTTATACTTGAATCTTTAGAACATGCAGAGAAAAGAAATGCAAAAATATATGCAGAGATGAAGGGTTATGGGTCAACTTGTGACGCCTATCATATAACTTCCCCAGCGCCTGATGGAGAGGGAGCTGCAAGAGCAATGGTGATGGCACTTAAAGATGGAGAAATTAAGGCTGATGAAGTTTCTTACATCAATGCACACGGAACAAGCACTCCATATAATGATAAGTTTGAAACAGCAGCTATAAAATCTGCTTTTGGAGAATACGCGTATAAAATACCTGTAAGTTCAACAAAATCTATGACAGGACATCTTCTTGGAGCTACGGGAGCAATAGAAGCTATTGTTTGTGTAAAAGCATTAGAAGAAGGTTTTGTGCCGGCAACCATAGGATATAAGGTGGCAGATGAAGAGTGTGATTTAGATTATGTTCCAAACGTGGGGAGAAAAGAGAAGTTAAAATATGCAATGTCAAATTCCTTAGGATTTGGTGGCCACAATGCTAGCATATTATTAAAAAAATGGGATGGTAAATAATGATGGATTTTAAAAATATTGAAGAGTTAATTAAAACTGTAAGCGATTCTAAGCTAACCTCCTTTGAAATTGAGACAGAAGGTATTATAATAAAAATGGAGAAAAAAGAGAAACAGGTGGTAGTGGAAAAAATGACTAGCTACGCAGCACCTGTAAATTCACTTACTGCGGATTCATCAAACACAGAAAATACAGCTACAAATGCAGCGCCTTTGGAAAAGAAAGATAGTGATATGGCTAGAACAATAGAAAACGCGGCTAAGGTAATGCTCGACGAAAATTTAATTATAGTTAAATCTCCTATTGTTGGAACTATGTATACCTCTCCTAGCCCCGAATCACATAATTTTGTAAAAGTTGGTTCGATAATAAATAAGGGAGATACGCTTTGTATTTTAGAAGCTATGAAACTTATGAATGAAATTGAAAGCGAAGTAGATGGGGAAGTTGTAGAAGTATTAGCTTCAAACGGAGATATGGTAGAGTATGGTGAGCCATTATTCAAAATACTTAAAAAATAGAGGTGGAAACATTAATATGGAAAATATAAAAGGTACTACTTTAAATATAAAAGAGATTCAAGAGATTATTCCTCATAGATATCCATTTCTATTCGTGGATAAGGTGGAGGAATTAGAGCCAGGGAAAAGAGCTGTAGGATACAAAAATGTTACAATAAATGAGTATTTTTTTCAGGGGCATTTTCCAACGGAACCAGTAGTCCCAGGAGTAATAATTATTGAGGCTCTTGCACAGGTTGGAGCAGTAGCACTTTTGTGTATGGAAGATTACAAAGGTAAAATTGCTTACTTTGGTGGTATTAATAAAGCTAGATTTAGAAAAAAAGTTGTACCAGGAGATGTATTAAAGCTTGAAGTAGAAATAATTAAAATGAAGGGACCTGTTGGAATTGGAAAGGCAGTAGCTTCAGTAAATGGAGAAAAGGCGGCAGAAGCTGAAATCACGTTTGCCGTAGGTATTTAATATTTTAGTTAATAATTTTGAGTGCAGGGAAGGTAAATAGTATGTTTAAGAAGATATTAATTGCTAATAGAGGCGAGATAGCGGTAAGAATAATTCGGGCTTGTAATGAAATGGGCATTCAAACTGTGGCAGTATATTCTGAGATAGATAAAAATGCGCTTCATACTCAAATGGCGGATGAGGCTGTATGCATTGGACCTGCTAAATCTGCGGATAGTTATTTGAATATGCAAAACATATTAAGTGCAACAGTGCTTACAGGTGCAGAGGCAATTCATCCTGGTTTTGGATTCTTATCTGAGAATAGTAAGTTCGCACAGATGTGTGAGGAATGTAATATAAAATTTATAGGTCCAGATTCGAAAAACATGGATAATATGGGTAACAAAGTAAAGGCAAGGGAAATAATGAAAAATGCTGGAGTTCCTGTAGTTCCTGGTTCAGATGGAGCGGTTGCTTCTGAAACAGAAGCATTAATGTGGGCTGAAAAAATAGGATATCCTCTAATGATAAAAGCTTCAGCAGGTGGTGGTGGACGAGGTATAAGAATCGTTAGAAATCAAGAAGAATTATTACCAGCCTATAATACCGCTAAAACGGAGTCGAAAAATGCATTCGGTGATGATACAATGTACATGGAGAAATTTATTGAAGAGCCGAAGCATATAGAGTTTCAAATACTTGCAGATGAGCATGATAATGTTATCCATCTCGGTGAGAGAGATTGTTCTATCCAAAGACGTAATCAAAAGGTATTAGAGGAAGCACCAGGACCTTTAATGACAGAAGAACTTAGAAAACAGATGGGTGAGGTTGCAGTTAAAGCGGCTAGGTCTATTAATTATAAAAATGCTGGAACAATAGAATTTTTACTAGATAAGTATGGAAAATATTATTTTATGGAGATGAATACCCGTATACAGGTTGAGCACCCGATAACAGAGATGATTACTGGGGTAGATTTAGTTAAATCTCAGATAAAAATTGCTTCAGGACAAGTGCTATCTTATAAACAAGAGGATATAAAAATTCAGGGGCATGCCATTGAATGTAGAATAAATGCAGAAAATCCTTCTAAAAATTTTATGCCATGCCCAGGTGAAATAAAATCACTTCATATTCCTGGAGGATATGGGGTAAGAATTGATAGTGCTGCTTATCAAGGGTATAAAATACCACCCACTTATGATTCGATGATAGGAAAACTTATTGTGCACGGTAAAAGCAGAGAAGAAGCAATATGTAAAATGAGAAGGGCCTTAGGAGAGTTTATAATAGAGGGAATAGATACTAATATAGATTTCCAATTTAAAATAATAAATAATGAGAATTTTATAAAAGGAAATTTCGATACTAGCTTTATTAGTAAAGAATTTAATAATATCTAAAAAAACTAACTAAACACATACTGGATTTTCGACTATAAATTTTAATCTGTATACAGGTAGTGTAGGTATGTTTTTAGAAAGGGGCAGCTATATGTTTGAGTTTAAACGTATATTTAAAAAGAGCAAATATATTGAGGTTAAAAACTCAGATGGTGAATCTGGTGAGAATAAGCCTAATATTCCGACTGGAATGTGGGTTAAATGTCAAACCTGTGGTGAAATTCTTTATAGTAAGGATTTAGAGAATAGCATAATGACCTGTGAAAATTGTAGGACCCATTTTAGAATTGGTTCCATAGATAGAATAAAATATACTATAGATTGTGGCACTTTTATAGAGTATGATAAGAATATTATCTCAGAAAATCCTATAAATTTTAAAGGCTATGAAGATAAACTTCAAAGTTTTCGTGATAAAACTTTATTAAATGAAGCTGTAATAACTGGAGAAGGTAAGATAAATGGGTATGAGACAGTAATTGTAGTGATGGATAGCAATTTTATGATGGGTAGTATGGGGTCTGTTGTTGGAGAAAAAATAACAAGGGCAATTGAAAGAGCAACAGAAGCTAAAAAACCAATTATTATATTTACAGCCTCAGGGGGAGCTAGGATGCAAGAAGGGATATATTCTCTAATGCAAATGGCTAAAACTAGTGCTGCTATTGCTAGGCATAATGAAAATGGTTGTCTTTATATAACCGTCCTCACAGATCCAACTACTGGAGGAGTTACAGCAAGTTTTGCAATGCTTGGAGATATAATTTTAGCTGAGCCCAATGCTTTAATAGGTTTTGCGGGTAGAAGGGTTATTGAACAAACAATAAAGCAGCAATTACCTGATGATTTTCAAAGGGCTGAGTTTTTGCTCCAAAAGGGATTTATAGATAAAGTAGTGGATAGAAAGGCAATGAAGGACACTTTAACTGAGATATTAAAAATTCATTCATAGCTAATAGAAAGAGCTAAAAGCAACGATAGGGAGTGAGATTTTATGGTAACTTTACCTTTTGAAAAGCACATGTATGAACTTAAGAATAAAATAGATGATTTAAAGAATTTAGCAATAGAACAAAACATAGATTTGGGAAATGAAGTAAGACAGCTGGAAGTTAAGCTTTATAATATGCAAAAGGAAGCCTATAAAAACTTAACTGCCTGGGATAAGGTAAGTATTGCAAGGCTTGTTGAACGACCGACTGCTCTTGACTATATAAATCTAGTTTTTGATGGCTTTATGGAGCTTCATGGCGACAGATATTATGGGGATGACGCAGCTATTGTAGGTGGAATAGCTGAAATTAATGGCATACCTGTAACTGTTATAGCTCAGCAAAAGGGGAATAATACCAAGGAAAACATAAAGAGAAACTTTGGGATGCCAAATCCTGAAGGGTATAGAAAAGCCTTAAGACTTATGAAACAGGCAGAAAAATTCCATAGACCTGTAATTTGCCTTGTAGATACTCCTGGGGCATATTGTGGAATAGGTGCAGAAGAAAGAGGGCAAGGAGAGGCAATTGCTAGAAATCTTATGGAAATGTCAAATTTAAAAACACCAATAATTTCAATAGTTATAGGTGAAGGTGGAAGCGGTGGAGCACTAGCTATGGCTGTAGCTGATGAGGTTTGGATGCTGGAGCATGCAATATATTCCATTTTGTCACCAGAAGGCTTTGCTACTATATTATTTAAAGATGCAAGTCGTGCAAAAGAAGCAGCTAATGAAATGAAAATAACAGCTCAGGATTTAATTAATTTTGGAATAATAGATAGAATTATAAAAGAACCTTTAGGGGGAGCACACACTAACGTAGATGAGATGGCGGTAAGTATTAAACGTAACCTAGAGGAGTCAATTAATAGATTAATAGTGGAGCCTATAGAGTCGTTACTAACTAAGAGATATTATAAATTCAGAAAAATTGGAAAAATAGTAGAATAGCAAATAATTTTTATAATTACGATATAAAGAAAAGTATATATACTTTTCTTTTTTTTTGGGTATTGTAGTGTTTGTATAAATCATACATAATAGAAGGGTAGAATACAATACAATACTTATAAGAATTGCAAAGGGGAATAAAGTTATGGCTAAATCACTTAGTGATACAATTTTAGTAATAGATTCAGGATGCGATTTACCTTTAGAGTATATTGAACAAGATAATATAGTAGCCTTAGGGTTAATATGTAATTTTAAAGGTGAAGCAATTCAGGATGATTTCGGGAAGAATTTTATTCGTAAGGACTTTTATGATGCTTTAAGGCAGGGAGAAATGCCTACTACATCACAGATAAATAGCGAAAAATATGTGGAGGTTTTTAGAAAGTACGCACGTGAGCGCAAATCTATCATATATATTGCTATGTCTTCTGCACTATCCGGAACCATAAATAGTGCGAACATAGGTAGAGAAACTATACTTGAAGAATTCCCAGAGGCAGATATAAGCATTGTTGATAGTAAATGCGCAAGTCTTGGGCAAGGACTTTTAGTTTATTATGCTTATGAAATGTTGAAAGAAGGAAAATCAAAAAACGAAATAGTTACTTTTATTGAAGAAAATAAGCTTAAAATTAACCATTGGTTTACAGTTAATGATTTAAATCATCTAAAAAGAGGTGGGAGAATATCAAGTTCAGCCGCAACCGTTGGTACACTATTAAGTATAAAACCCGTTTTGTTTATGGACAATGAAGGAAGACTTACGACCTTTTCTAAATGTAGAGGAAGAAAAAAAGCAATAAGTACTTTAGTTGAAAAATTCAAGGAAAGAACAGACCCAAACAAGAAGCAAATCATTGCTATTGGTCATGGGGATTGTATGGAAGATGCATTAACGCTTGAGGCTTTGGTTAGAGAGCATGGGAATGTTAAAGATGTAATTTTAAGTTATGTTGGTACGGCAATAGGTTCACTTACAGGACCGGAAATATTAGGTTTATATTTCATGGCTGAGGAACGATAATATTTAACAGAAACATATCGCAATTATAATTATAATTATAAAGTAAAAGGGAGATGTCATGCGACATCTCCCTTAAAATTATTTGGTTTCTTTTCCTAATTTTTTAGATTCTTTAGATACGCCTATTTCATTGGCGGTTTCCATTTTCATGTTAGATAATTCTTTTTTTGTCTTTTGGCCTGCTTTCTTATTATCCTTACTGTTTTTATTGTTTTTATGTGACATA
>JANZQE010000417.1:0-3370 GCA_038040705.1 Clostridium sp.
TATAATTATATCATACATCATCCTTAGATTTATGGAAATTCTTATCCGCTAATATTCTCTATAAGCTTGCTATTTCCTTCTAAGGCTTATCAGCATATCCAACAACCCAACTTCCTACAAACTCGACTTTAATATTCACAAATCCAGCGTCCTTTAAGAGAGCATTCATTTCCTTAATTCCTAATGTCTTGTGTTTATCATTTCCAATATCTTGATTGTGATGTCCGCCATCTTTAAAATCTATGGCTATTATGCGCCCTGAGGGCTTTATTACTCTAAATAACTCTTTATTGGCTTTTCTTGTATCTGACAAGTGATGCCAAACAGCTACAATAATTCCCACATCAGCAAAATTGTCTACAACAGGAAGATCAGTACAATCACCCTTTCTTACTTCAATGCGATTATTCAATCGTCTCTTATCGACTTGTCTTCTTAGTTTTTCAAGCATTTCATTAGATATATCTACACTAATTACTTTTCCATTCACCAACTTTTCACCTAATGCTAAACTATAAAATCCTGAACCACACCCAGAATCCACAACGACCTCATCCCCTTTAAGATTTAGTATCTTAAAGAATAAGGGTATTGGGTTACCAAAAGCTATATGTTCAAGTATTTTTCTAGGCCAACCACTCATCATCCATGCTGAAATTTTTCCCGTAATACCTGAGAACTCATTATTTTGTGTTTGATCTTTCATTTTATCACCCCTTATACTTCATCCTTTTTAACTCTAATCTGTAATTCGAATACCAATATATCTTCATCAAGAAACAAAGACAATTCAGGATGTTCTTTCTCAATCACATCATTTCCAATTCTACTAAGATTATTTTCTTGAAGGTATAAATCAATTTCTTCTTTAAGTTTTGGAAGTGCATCGAATTTTCCGTGCTTAAAGGAATAAAATATTGATAAATAACTTCCTTTGGGCAAACTAAGAAAGTTTACTTCATTATTTCCCAATGGTTTCCTGTGTTCACCTATAGGTAGCTCAATACAAAGCTGACAATTAATAAATTCCCCTGTATTTAAAGTATCGTAATCATATACTATTTGAAGGCTCCTTTCCGAATAATCGTTGGTTTTAATTAAACTCTGATGACGGTCATAATATGCTTTAGGTGACGTCATTGTCTCTGCCTCAAACGGATTTAACAAGTGAAATTGTCGTTCTTGTTCTAATCTTAGAAGATAAGAAGACTCCTTTTCCCCTTTATCTAGAAGATCAATAAGTTGAATTATATTAGCCTCGATACTTTGAAACCTTTCGATTTTTTGCTTCAAAGTAAGTCTGTGAGTCTTAAGTAGTTCAATATATTCTTTTTTATTAAATAAACCATCATCTAACTGTTTCATTTCTTCGATAGATACTTCCAAATCTCTGAATAAAAATATTTGACGAAGCTTTTGTAAATCTTCAAAATCATAATACCGATAATTGTTTTCTCCAATTTCAGGTCTAAGAATACCCTTTTGCTCATAATGTCTTAGGGTTTCCAATGTTGTATTAAAAAGTTGTATCACTTCATTCTTCAATAATTTTTTTCGATTCATAATAGCCTCACTTTCTATCCAATATAAAGTTAGATAATATAGTTTTACCTGTTTTTTTTACAGCATAAGACTACATCTCATATTAATCACCTCAACTAAAGTATAATGCGTGGGGTTGGAACAGAGTCAATAGATTCTTTTTAATTAAAATCATAATTTATGATTGAATTTAAGTGAACATGAAGACGTTCCAGCCTATTTTCTAAATATATAAATTAACGTGTACTTATATTATAACAAAATCAAGTTTAAAAAGTTTACAAATATTCTGCAGGTGAACTAAAAAAAGGCCCAAGTAATTGAAATTCAACCACTTAAGCACTTTCTTAAACATACCTAACCCATAATATATTCTGAAAACTTCTTCAGATCAGTAATAGGGTCTTTGCAATTAAAATTTTCACAAATATAAGCAGTTGTTTTTCCCTGCAGTCTTTTATGCGTTTTTATTTCAGGATTAATGGAATTTAGCTCTTCGTCACCGGTATATAAAACTACTGTAGCAAAAGGAAGATAAGTACTATTAATTTCCACAATCATAGCTCTAGTGTTAGCTTCCTGCTCTTCTCCTAATATAATAATATCCTTCCCCGCTACCTTACTATATAATAGTGCGGTCATAAAATAAGCATGAGCACTTTCTATAGTTTTAACCTTAGGAGCAAAAACTCCAAATTGCTTGTATGCTTCATTTTCTAATTCTCTATTAGCACTTAATCTAGACAGCCTTAACATGTTTAAAGTAGCCACTGAATTACCTGAAGGCACTGCTCCGTCGTAAATATCTTTAGGTCTAACAATTAGCTGTTCTCCATCAATTCCATATAAAAACAGTCCGCCCTGATCCACATCTTTAAATAATTCAAGCATGCTTTCATTAAGTTCTAATGCTTTAGTTAAATATTTTACATTAAAAGTAGCTTCATATAATTCAATTAGTGCATGAACGACGAATGCATAATCTTCTAAATAACCTAAGTGAGCTATTTCGCCATCCCTGTATCTGGCCATTAATCTTCCTTTTTCATTGATCATGTTATTTAAGATAAAGTCCATAGCCTTTTCTGCTTGCACAATATAACTACTACTCCCGAAAACTCTTCCACCATAAGCAAGTGCCGCTATCATAAGTCCATTCCAGGAGGTTAATACCTTGTCATCTTTATATGGATGAACTCGTTTTTCTCTATACTCAAACAGCTTTTGTCTCATCTCTTCTAGTTTCTGTTCTAAATCTTCATCTAACACAGAGCTACTATTTCTACCAATGAGATTTGGAATGTTCCGGCCTTCAAAATTACCCTCTTTTGTTATATCGTAATGTTTACAATATATTTCATATATCTCCTCACCTAAAACTAACCTTACTTCCTTTAGTGTTAACAAATAGAATTTACCCTCTTCTCCTTCACTATCTGCATCTTCCGCTGAGTAAAAAGCTCCCTCTTTTGATGTCATATCTCTTAGTATATAAGTGAAGATTTTCTCAGCAACACCCTTGTAAAACACATTACCTGTAGCTTCAAAAGTCTCAACGTATGCCGATGCTAAAAGCGCATTATCATATAGCATTTTCTCAAAGTGGGGCACTAGCCACTTCTCATCTGTGGAATATCTAGAAAAACCAAACCCAATATGGTCAAAAATTCCACCCTCATACATGGCTTCTAATGTTTTTTCTACTATTTTAAGTGCCTTAGGTTCATTATAATTTTTCCAGTATCTTAATAAAAAATTCAAGTTGTGAGGTGAAGGAAATTTTGGAAAAGAACCAAAACCGCCATAATTACTATCGAATGCATTCTTG
>JANZQE010000418.1:0-5210 GCA_038040705.1 Clostridium sp.
AATTGCTACACCTAGAATGGCATTAACTACAGCTGAATATCTTGCTTATGAAAAAGGATATCATGTTCTTGTAATTATGACTGACATCACAAACTACTGTGAAGCACTACGTGAAGTTTCAGCTGCAAGAAAAGAAGTTCCAGGTAGACGTGGATATCCAGGATATCTTTATACTGACCTTGCCATGCTATATGAGAGAGCTGGTAGAATTAAAGGTCTTGAAGGTTCAATAACACAAATTCCTATATTAACAATGCCTGAGGATGATATAACTCATCCAATTCCTGACTTAACAGGATATATAACTGAAGGACAAATTATTTTAAGTAGAGAACTTTATAAAAAAGGAATTATGCCTCCAGTAGATGTACTGCCTTCACTCTCAAGACTTAAGGATAAGGGTATAGGTAAAGGTAAAACAAGAGAAGATCATGCTGATACGATGAACCAATTATTTGCTGCATATGCTCAAGGTAAGCAAGCAAAAGAGTTAGCAGTTATTTTAGGAGAATCAGCTTTATCTGAAGCAGATAAAAAATATGCAATATTTGCTGATGCTTTTGAAAAGCAGTATGTATCACAAGGGTTTGAAACTAATAGAACAATTGATGAAACAATAAACTTAGGATGGGAGCTTCTATCTATTCTACCGAGAAATGAACTTAAGAGAATTAGAGATGAATTTGTAGAAAAATACTTACCAATAAAAGAGGGTGAGTAAACATGGCAAGGTTAAATGTCAACCCGACTAGAATGGAGCTGACTAAGCTTAAAAAAAGATTAGGTACAGCGACTCGTGGACATAAGTTATTAAAAGATAAACAAGATGAACTTATGAGAAGGTTTATTGATCTTATAAAACATAACAATGAACTTAGGAAGAATGTTGAAGATGAACTACAAAATGCTTATAAGGATTTTCTTATGGCAAGCGCCTTAATGTCTTCAGAATTTCTAGAGGAGGCAATTGCCTATCCAAAAGAAAATATTTCTGTAGAAGTAGAAACTAAAAATCTTATGAGTGTTAATGTTCCATTAATGAAATTTGTAAGAAAATTAGAAGATGATCCTGGCAGCATATATCCTTATGGTTTTGCTAACACTTCAGCAGACCTTGATGGAGCTATAGAAAAGCTATATTTAATCCTACCAAAACTTTTAGAACTAGCGGAAGTAGAAAAAACTTGTCAACTTTTGGCAGATGAAATTGAAAAAACTAGAAGAACAGTTAATGCTCTTGAGTATATGATAATACCTCAACTTCAGGATACTATTAAGTATATAAAAATGAAGCTTGGTGAAAATGAAAGAGGCGCTTTGACTAGACTTATGAAGGTTAAAAGTATGATGGAAGAATCTCAAAGAATAGCAGAAGAAAAAAGAATTAAGGGATAGATTTGAAGAAATTAAGGTGTTATTATGATGCCTTAATTTTTTTTATTAAAATTTAAGTTGATGTATACAGCTAATTAGAATAGAATATATAATGAAAGTAACAAAAATTATTGCATAAGGCAATTAATATAACAAAATAATGTAGTAAGGAGAATTAATATGGCAGTTAGAAAAATTTTACAATATGGAGATAAACGTCTAAATACAGAATGCCTTCCAATTAACAAAATAGATGGAAAAATTTTGAATTTAGTTGATGATATGATGGATACTCTATATGAAGGTAATGGAATAGGCCTTGCTGCTCCACAAATAGGTGTCTTAAAAAGGGTTATCCTAATTGATTTAGGAGAAGAAGACACCGAGCCAATTATAATTATAAACCCTAAAATAACGGCTAAGTCAGGAAATGAAAAGGATTATGAAGGTTGTTTAAGCTACGTAGGATATGAAGGTGAAGTGTATAGGCCTACGAGTGTTACAGTTAAGGGGATTAGTATTAAAGGGAAACCAGTTACTTATGAGGCAGAAGGATTACTTGCAAGAGCCTTCTGTCATGAAATTGATCATTTAGATGGGATATTATATATGTCAAGAGCTGAGGGAATGCAAGAATTAGTCGAAGAATAATATATTTTTCTTGGATTATACGTTTAGTTATAGCATAATCCAAGAAAAACTCTTAATTAAATGCAATTATCAATATAATCTTTAAGTCTATCATTCCAAGATGGAATTTCGATATCCAGGGAGCGTCTTATGCGAGCACTATCGGCACAGGTATATTTAGATTCCTTAATAAGATTGGATAAAATCTTATCTGAAGTAACAATTAATGGAACATTAAGATCACCAAACTCTATTATACTATTTATTAGTGTTGACTTTGATAAGCAGCCCTTATTGCTATAGTTATATATTCCATATTTATCAGTAGTTAAAAGACGTTGGAGTATTTCTGTTAAATCTCCAATATAAGTTACCGAAAGGGTAGGATTTGAAAATAAATAAATAGTTGTATGTTTACCATTTATAAGGTTTCTGACAAAGCAATCATTGCCACCAAATATATTAGAGGTACGAACAATGAAATATTTTTTGCAAATGGTTTGAATTAATTCTTCACCACCGAGTTTACTCTTACTGTAAGCGTTTAATGGAATGCATTCATCGGTTTCGTTGTAAGGTAATGATTTAGTATCACCATATACATCTGTGCTAGATAGATATATTAATGGTATATCAAGCGAATTACAACACATTGCAATATTTAAGGTGCCTAGAGTGTTTACACCATATGCTAAAGACTCATGGTACTCACAAAAATGTTTATTTGTTATTGCTGCAGTATGGATTACAGCGTCAGGCTTTAATTCATTCATAATTTTTTGGGTAGCTATTTTATCCGTTATGTTAAGCTCAGTCTTATCTAATCCATATATAACATGCGATTTTGACAAAACTCTACAAAGATAAGTTCCAATATTACCCTTTGCACCAGTTATTAAGATATTCATAAATTCCTCCCTAAAGTACATGCTATTAAAGTATATGAATTAATATTTTTATTATTAGTATCCTTTATGAAAAAACATGTTATTTTTAAAAGAATACTTTAGCATATTGGAGATAAACTATAAAGTAGAAACGTTTATATTAGTATATATATTTATTAATCAATAATTACTATTAGTTGAAGAAGTTAGCTAAATGTGGTAAAATATATTATAAGTAAGATGATTAAAAAGGTAGGAAATTATAGATTTATAGAAGGGTAAGGAGGATTTTAGGAATGAAAACAACAAAATTAAAAGATAATATATATTGGATTGGGGTAAATGACCCGAAACTTAGAGTTTTTGATATTATTATGGAAACAAAGAAAGGAACCACTTATAATTCATATATAATAGATGATGAAAAAGTGGCTATAATAGACTCAGTAAAAACTGGTTTTTTTGATGAATTTTTAGGTAAAATAAAAGGTGTTATTGGTGAGAGGAAAGTTGATTATATCATTGTTCAACATACAGAACTCGATCATAGTGGATCTTTAGTTAAACTCTTAGAAGTTTATCCAGAAGCTGTTATTATTGCTTCAACTGCTGCATTAAGTTACTTAAAAGAAATTATGAACAGGGAATTTAATAGTGAAAAAGCCGCAGGAGAACTTTGTTTAGGTAAAAACACACTGAAGTTTATTTCTGCACCAAATTTACATTGGCCAGATACAATGTTTACGTATGCAATTGAAGAAAAAATACTATTTACATGTGATGTATTAGGATGCCATTATTCACCAGAAAGTTGTATAACAGATGCTTGCTCCGGTGACTATTTTGAGGAAATGAAATATTACTTTGATGTTATAATGGGACCTTTTAAAAAGTTTGTAAATATGGGCCTTGATAAAATTAGTGATTTACAACTAGATATGGTTGCACCAAGTCATGGACCTATACATGTAGATGACATCAAAATGTACGTAGACCTTTATAGAAAGTGGGCTGAAATTCACGAAATAAAAGAAAAGAACATTCAAATTTTCTACGTTTCTGCTTACGAAAATACTGAAGTTATGGGTAAATATCTAGCAAAGATAATTAATGAAAAGGGCATAAAAGCTGAGGCTCATGAAATTACTTCTATGAAGCTAAGCGATATTGTGGAATTAATTGAAAGTGCAAGTGGCATTATGATCGGTTCACCTACTATTAATCAAGATGCTGTAAAGCCAGCTTGGGATGTTCTGTCACTTGTATGCCCTATAACCAATAGAGGTAAGGTTGCTGCAGCTTTCGGTTCATATGGATGGAGTGGAGAGGGCGTTCCTATGCTTACAGAAAGGTTAAGATCATTAAAATTTAAAGTAGTTCCGGAAGGATTGAAATTTAAATTTGTTCCCGACAACAAAGAATATGATGCAGCTAACAAATTTGTGGAAGAATATTTAGAACTTTTTAATTAAGAATCACAACGAGTAACTTATGGATGATGTATGGAGGTGTTTTTTTTGAATAAACAATATATTATAAATTTTTTAAAGCAAAATGGGTTAAGTGATTTAGATGAAATTAAGTATAAAAATGACACCATTGCTCTAAAGTTTAAATATTATTATGATGAATTAGAAATGGAAGCCGCTACATCTTTTGCAGACGACGAAGGGGATTTCAAGCAGAATAAAGAAGAATGGTACGAAGAATATTTTTTACCTTATCTAAGTGATATTGCAGCAGATAATGTGGAAGACATTATGGAAGAATGTACTGAAGATTTGGGAATCGAGTACGAATTCATTGGATGTGATATATCAGAAGATGATTATGAATTTAATGAATTCGCAGTAGTTTTTTATGGTAAGGATGCTGATATTGAAATTGATGATATTTTAATGCAATTAGATTTTTGATTTATATTACATGTTGAGTTTTATGATTATAATTATAGATGAACTTTCAAGCCGCTTTTTTAATAGCGGCTTGAATTTTATGGTACTTCACTATAACTTCATCTAGTTGCTGACTGCAGGATACAACTAGTTTATCTGTAGGTTTCCTATAGTTTAGTAGCATGTGTAGAACCATTCTTAATGATTCCAGATGTTTTTTTATGAGACAGGATTTAATATTCATATAATTATACCTCTTATCTTTTATTTTTATTTTGGAGAGCAAATACATTGTACCAAATAATTCAAGCTATGTTAAATTTTTCGTTAGCTAATAAAGTATAAAAAACTACAAGATAGTCTATAATTTCGGTAATTAAATAATTATAATATGGTAAAATATTACAAAAATTTCATTAGACAT
>JANZQE010000419.1:0-4035 GCA_038040705.1 Clostridium sp.
AAAAACATCTTTATAGACTAGATAAAAAAGACCTGAGGTTAGAAAAATCCAACCTCAGGTCTTTTTATTATGTTTTGAAAATGATACAAATTATTACATATTTCTCGCTTTATATTGCTTGTACATATTTATTGGTTTATACTTAAATAAAAACTAGCCATGATTTCCAATAATCATAGCTAACATAGTATATAATGTTATTTAATATGTTTTGAGGGAGGTACAGATGAAATATAGGGTTAAATTAGATATATTTATAAGTATCTTAGGGTTGAGTATCTTAAACGGATTGTTTTTAAGCTTGGTAATGCCACGTACATATGGTGCTAAACTACTGCATTGTGTACTTTTAACTATTTTTTTTGGTGGATTGTATTACTTATCATTTCTAAGGGTATATTCAAAATATAATCTACTCAAAGATACTAATGAACAATTGATAACGGAAGTGAAAATAGATAAATTAACAGGATTATTTAATAGAGGAACTTTCGACTTGGATTTAAAAAATATATTAGATACAGAGATATACTCAGCAATATTTATAGATGTAGATGATTTTAGAAATTTTAATAATGAGTATGGACATTCCGTTGGTGATAAGGTTTTAATAGATGTAAGCAAAGCCATTAAATATGGTATAAGAAAAAATGACATGGCCTATAGATATGGTGGCGAGGAAATTGTAATAATATTAAAAGGGTGTGATAAAGAAAATGCATTTATTATTGCTGAAAAAATTAGAACTAATGTAAGCTCTTTTGATAATTCACCTTTACCTAAAATAACTATTTCTTTAGGTGTATCTGGATATCCGGATGATGGACAAAATGTTGAAGAAATAATACGTGCATCTGATGAAGCACTATTGTACGCAAAGAAAAGTGGTAAAAATAAAGCAGTTATATTTAATAAAAACATGACTTTGTTAAAATACAATTAATTTTAGTATAGGTATTATTTTTTTTGCAAACCATACTCAATGAATGTATATATTATTTTTCTAGGAGGCTAATAAAATGGGTATGGCAACAAACAAACACCAAACATGTATAGATGAATGTAATAGGTGTGAGCAAACATGTTATGAATGCTTTAAAGCATGTTTAAATGCACCTGATGTTTCAGCAAGAAAGAACTGTATAAGTACGCTTGTTGAATGTGCACAAATGTGCCAAATGTCATCTTCACTTATGTCAATGGAAGGTCAATTAACAAAAGACCATTGCAAACTCTGTGCTACTATTTGTGATAAATGTGCTACGGAATGTGAAATGTTTAAAGATGAACATTGCAAGCAATGTGCTACAGAATGTCGCACATGTGCTGATGAATGCAGAAAAATGGCTAATATGTAAAGGTATATAGATTGTATTTAGTAAAGATTACTACTTTAAATTTATAGAAGTACTATTTACTATTTTAAGATTATTTACTTGTAAAAACTAAATATTTCACCTTATAGTATGCTTAATCCAATATTAAATTAGAAAAACTAGGGAGTCCCCTAGTTTTTCTAATTTAAAAGAATATCAGCTATTTGCAATTAGTTAAATATCGAGGAGCTAATACCAAGTTAGATCCTATTGATTCGTGTCAGCAGTTTTAGTTGCATATACTCTTATATAAATAATTGTATATCTGATTTAAGTGCATCCTTTAGATAATCTGTAGCTTCAATTACCTGTAAAAGTAGTAAGTATAAAACAAGGAGTCCTGAAAAAATTATCTGACTTTATTAAAATGAGTTAAAATATGTTTACTAACCCAAAAACTTAGTGGAAACAGTATGAGAAGCTGTACCACTGGAATTAGAGCAATATTGGTATTTGGAAATAACGGCATATTTTCACTATACCCCCATCTTCCATTATGTAACGCGCTAATTTCAAAATAAAAGCTTAAGAATAAGGCATATAAAATCATAATCACCCATTCCGTTCTATCCCATTTTTTCACAAACCACTCCAATTCACCATTAACAAATGATAATAGACTATATAATGCCAGTGTCATGATTACATCCCCAAAAGTAGCACTAAACATTAATCTTGTATTATTGGACAAGTCATCCATTGTAAAGAATATGCTACATTGGCTATATTCCCATACTGCTTGGAAGATTGTAGATACAATAGCTATAACAAAAATATTCCTCAGAATTTTGTTCATCTTATCACTCCTAAAATTTAATATATTTATTTAGTGCATAAAAAGCGTAATGAAAATTACCTTTTGTGACACTCTTAAGTATAATTTGTTATTATACTTAAGTAAAGAGGAGTTTTAATGATTAGAAAAAGTGACACAAAAATCATTTAAGAAATCACCTTTCAGATAAAGGTCTAAGTGCCTCAACTATTGAAAATAAATATAAATAAAAGATATAGCAAACCTTCTATTTTAAAATAAAGTAATTTGGCTTATGTCTTCATATCCTCTACATATAAATTCTGTATTATACTAATAAGGAGGTTTTCAATATGAAAGATTATATAGTTAATTTTAAATAATATAATATGTTATGTGATAAATGTTTAATAAACGTAATTAAGTGTCTAAGTAATCTTCATGGAATAGATGGCTTAGAAATAAGTCTAGAATCCAAAAAAATAAAAATTATATCTAAAGATAAGACGATTTCTAAGAAAATGATACAATATGTGGTCAATGAAACAATACTTACAGGCAAAGTTAAAAATATATATGGCTTTAGTTCATAAATTTAATTATAGTAATGTAACCAATTATGTTGATAAACTAATTGTTAAGTAGAAATAAAGAAAGATTCATAAGCACTGCTAGAACAGTTTTAAGGAGGAATATAATTATATGAGTAAAAATAGATGGAATCAGTAGTTAAGAAGGTTGATATTGTTGAACTATCAAACTACAAAGATTTTAATAAAATCTTTGTTCAGTGTTTGAGTTTTAAATAGAGTGAAGAAAAAATTCTGGCATCAAAAACTATTTATGGCTGTACTCATGCATTTTTAAGTCATGGTAGATAATACATTCAGCACGCCATACATACAAAGACCATTAGAACTATCCGCAAGAGGAAAGATTAGAAGCTGGTATAACGGATGATTTAATTAGACTAGGAGTAGGACTTGAAAATGTTAAAGATATTATTTCTGATTTGGACCAAGCCCTTAATTTTATTGTTAAATAGTAAGCACCGTAATAAATAAATGAAAATAGAAAGGAGAGCTAAATATGGAAACAATAGTATCAACGATTAGCATAATATCAATTTAAAATACTATTTACAGAGGGGTGGATTAGATGAAAAGTAAGAAAATAGCATATTTAATTATCTTATTAGCAATATTGATAATAGGAAGTTTAGTAATTACAACAATATATAGCAAAAATCTAGCAGTCACTGAATCATCTGGTAAGAAGGAAGTTAATAATGGAAAAAAATCAATAAATGAAGATCAACTTACAGATGGGTTATCAAGATTTAATGAAGAAGGTAGTGTGCAGGTAAATGCTGTTTTAGAAAAAGCCTCAGAAAACAAGCAACAATATATTACTATAAAAGTTGAACTCAATACACATTCAGTGGATTTAGATGCATTTGAATTTTCTAAAAATGTAAGCTTTAAAACAAGTGAAGGAATTAAGCTTGACAAGGAAATATTATGGAAAAAAACTGATGGTGGAGGGCATCATTATTCAGGAATTTATAAGGTTCCTAAGCAAGTAAATGGTAAACCTATTATCGATGCTAAAACTAAATTTATAGAGTTAAACATTCAGAAACTAGACGATGTAGCAAATAGAAGTTTCAGATGGAATAAGAATGTTTTAGAACTATAACAATATCATTTATTATAAAATCAAAGAAAGGTGGATAACATGAAGTACTTTAATGAAGAAAGTTCAAAAGTCTTAAATGAACTTAAAGTTGATAGTAGTATGGGATTATCTAGTTCTGCTGTTAAAGAAAGACTAGAGAATTATGGTACTAATGAATTTACTAAACAAGAAAAAGGTTCTATTTGGGACAGTGTTAAAGACGCAATA
>JANZQE010000420.1:0-6396 GCA_038040705.1 Clostridium sp.
ATTTCGCATTATTTATGTACTTTAAATCCAAACTAAATGCAAATCATATTTTCCCTCCGCTGGCATTACCCAATTCAGGTTATAAGGGTCGAAACATCGCTGTTTCCTCTCAGACAAAAATCTTGACTCCCCTAATTTTTATTTTTTATTACTTTACAATTACATAGTACCTAATTTTTCTTATAATGTCAAAACATTTTACTAATCCATAGTTTTTTTCATATATTGCCTCTTTATTATATTGTTATAATGTAATATATTCTTTTAATAGAAAAGTGTAACACAAAATTGTTTTTGCTAATATATGTCATATAAATAACATTCTTCATATATTACTCATAAAGGGGTGGTATATTTGGATATGTATAGTAAAAGAAAATTTGCAGATGCAGTTTTTGAAGGAGGCGGAATTAAAGGTATTGGACTAGTAGGTGCCTTAAAAGTATTTGAGAGTAATGGATACCAGTGGGAAAATGTTTCCGGAACCTCTGCTGGATCTATTGTAGCTTCACTAGTTGCTGTCGGATACTCAGCTGAAGAAATAAAAAAATTAATGTTGCAGCTAGATTATACAAAAATTGCTGATAAAAATCGTTTTAACATACCTATATTCTCTAATTCTTACAATTTACTTTTAAAAAAGGGAATTTTTAAAGGTGATTATATAAAAAACTGGATTGATGAAGCTCTGTCTAGTAAATTTAAACTTCCAAAGGGAAGAAAAGTAACCTTTGGAGATTTAATAAAACCAAATGAAAATGGTATTCTTTTAAACGACATTAAGTATAAAAGAAAATACAAACTGCATATTATAGCAACAGACATCAGTAATGGAAAGATGCTAATCCTTCCAGAAGATATCGCAGAATACGGTATAAATCCCGATGACCTAGAAGTAAGTTTAGCCATAAGAATGAGCATATCTATTCCCTATTTTTTTCAACCTGTAAAGCTAGTTAACGTAAGTAATAATAAAAAATCCATCATTGTTGATGGCGGCGTTTTAAGCAATTACCCTGTTTGGATTTTTGATTCAAAAGGCATTCCACGCTGGCCGACCATTGGTTTTAAACTTGGAGGAAATAAAGAAATACGCGAACATAAAATAACTAATATATTGAATTTAACTAGCTCAATTATTGAGACTATGCTAGAAGCACAGGACGATATTCACATAAGAGATATGGATTATCTCCGTACTGTAAAAATTGACACTCTTGATATTAAAGCTACAGACTTTAATGTTTCAAATAAAAAAATCATGGATTTATATAATTCTGGTGAAACTTGCGCAAAGGCGTTTCTTAAAAATTGGGAAACAAACTATAGAAAGCATGAAATTCTCAGAAGTAATTCACGTAAATAAGAAGGCTACTAAAAAGCACGTAATAGGGGGAGATCACCTGTTACGTGCTTTTATTTAAAAGTGGCTTTTACCGTCCCTAAGGTGGTTTTTACATTTCTTTTTTTATACCTCTACTCAAAGTATTTTCATAATCTATAAATTGATATACATCTTCCTTAAATAAATCACTAAAGCTCTTAAGTTCTTCTAAACTTAGATCTTCTATCGACTTATGCTCTTTCTCACAATGTATCACTATAGAGCCAATGACTCCATGGGCATCTCTAAAGGCTGCTCCCTTATTCACAAGATAATCTGCAGCTTCGGTAGCATTTAAAAATCCTGTTTTAACTGCATTATACATATTATCCTTTTTAATCTTTAATGAACCTAACATTCCATTCATTATTTTTATAGATTTCAAAACTGTAGAAGCTCCATCAAAAAAGGGTTCCTTATCTTCTTGCATATCTTTATTATAAGCCAGTGGAATTCCTTTCATTGAGGTAAGTAAACTCATTAAATCTCCATACACTCTCCCAGTTTTTCCTCTCACGAGTTCTGCTGCATCTGGATTTCTTTTTTGAGGCATTATGCTACTACCTGTAGAGAATTCATCACTAATTTCAATAAAATTGAATTCTTTACTACTCCATAAAACAAGTTCCTCACTAAGTCTACTAAGATGCATCATTATTATAGAAAAATTAGATAAAAGCTCCAATAAATAATCCCTGTCACTTACTCCATCCATAAAATTATCCACTGGCTTTTTAAAACCAAGTTCTCTAGTTGTAAATGCTCTATCAGTATCATAGGTGGTACCTGCTAAGGCGCAACATCCAAGTGGATTCTCATCCATGATATCTACAGCACTTAAAAGCCTTTTCACATCTCTCCCTAACATACTATAGTATGCCATAATATGCTGTTTAAAGGTCACTGGTTGTGCCCTTTGTAGATGTGTATAACCCGGCATTATAGCCGCATTATCATTCCCTAATTTTTCAATGGTACACAAAATTATATTAAGGTTTTCGATAACCTCAAGTGCCTTATGTTTTGAATATAATCGCATATCAACTGCGACCTGGTCATTTCTACTTCTGGCTGTGTGAAGTTTTTTACCTACATCTCCTATAAGCTGTGTTAGTTGTATTTCCATAAAGCTGTGAATATCTTCATATTCACCTTCAATTTTAAGTGTGCCCTCTTCAATATCAGAAAGAATGGAATTTAAACCATTAACTATAGTTGTGCACTCTTCATGAGTTAAAATGTTACATTTAGCAAGCATTTTAACATGTGCTACACTTCCTATAATGTCCTCATAATATAATCTCTTATCAAAGCTTAGAGAACTATTAAAGTCCTCCATAAGCTTACTTTCGTTACCTTCAAATCTTCCGCCCCAAAGTTTCATATAAATCACCTACATAACTTTCTATAAATTTGTATTTATTCTTAGAAGTTGTTTAACTTTTTGTATGCTTTTATTTTGCTAGGTAATGCAAATAAATTTATAAATCCTTCAGCATCCTTATGATCATATAGTACACTTGAACCAAAAGATGATATACTTTCATCGTATAATGCATTAGGTGATTCTTTACTTGCCACCATAATGTTACCTTTATATAGCATTAATTTAACAGATCCTGTTACTGTCTCTTGAGTCTTATCTATAAAGGCATCAAGGGATTCTCTCATAGTAGTAAACCAAAGTCCGTCATAAACTAATTCTCCATATTTCTGTGATATTGAATATTTAAAGTGTAGTGTATCTTTATCTATAGTTATTTCCTCTAGTTCTTTATGGGCTGCATACAGAATAGTACCACCAGGAGTTTCATATATTCCTCTAGATTTCATACCTACAAGTCTATTTTCTACTAAATCTACAATTCCTATTCCACTTTCGCCACCAATTTTATTTAATACTGTAACTATATCTATTGGTTCGAGGTCGATTCCATCGATTTTTTTAGCAATTCCCTTTTCAAAATATATATCTACATATGAAGCTTCATCTTTAGCTTTTTCTGGAGGTGTAACCATAAGATACATATCTCTTTTATGATCATTTTTAAAGTCTTCAATATCTCCACCTTCATGACTTGCATGCCATAAATTCTGATCAACTGAATATATTTTTTCTTTGGTAACTGATATTTCTATACCTCTAGCGTTTGCATAATCGATTGCGTCTTCTCTTGATGTTATATCCCAAATTCTCCAAGGAGCAATAATCTTAATAGATGGATCTATAGCAGCTATGGCAACCTCAAATCTAACTTGATCATTTCCCTTACCAGTACATCCGTGGCATATATATTTTGCTCCTTCTTTATGAGCAATTTCTACAAGCTTTTTAGCAATTAATGGTCTTGCAAAGGCTGTCCCTAATAAATACTTTCCTTCGTATGTAGCATTTGCTTTAACCCCTTTAAATACATAATCTTTGATGAATTCAGCAGTTACGTTCTCAATATATATTTTCTGAGCTCCGGAACTTAATGCCTTTTTCTCAATTGCCTTCATATCATCCTCTTGTCCCACATTAATGCAGGCTGCTACAACATCCATATCATAATTTTCCTTAAGCCAAGCTATTATAATAGAGGTATCAAGTCCTCCTGAATATGCTAAAACCACTTTTTCTTTCATTTTAATATCCCCTTTCGAATTTGTTTCTTTTATATTATAAGCCTTTTCTAAAGTGCTATATTTAAATATTCATTAGTTTGCCGGTCTTTGTGCAGGGTAAAAAATTGTCTTGGTACTGTTATTACAATTAACATGATTTTTATCATTTGTACCACTCCTTCATTTATAATGCAATACATTGATGTATATTTATACACTAATATGCATGGATTTTATTTTCCTTAATTATTTGGTGTTTAGTTATTTCCAACTTTTATTGTTGAACTAACTAGCTTGTTTTTATTTATTATATATCACTTCTTATAATAATGCAATGCTTTTTCTTTATATTTATTCATGTTTTTATTATATTTATGCATTACATAAGAAAAAACACGTAACAAGTGTTGGCGTACCTGTTACGTGTCTTATTTTAAATTATTTTTTAATTAATCTACAATATTAAATACTTCTAAATTTGAACTCATAATATTTTTCCTTAGAAGGTCAACTATCGCCTTTGCAGTATCTAATGATGTAATAACTAAAGTGCCTCTTTCAATAGCTGTTCTTCTAATTCTAAATCCATCCGTCTTGGAATCATTTCCTTTGGTTGGTGTATTAATTACAAAATCAACCTTTCTACTTTTTATTATATCAATTATATTAGGGGATCCTTCTGAAATTTTTTTAACTACCGAGGCTTCAATACCACTTTCTTTTAGTAACTTGGCCGTACCTGTCGTAGCTATAAATTTATAATTAAGTTCACTAAATGCCTTGGCTATATACAAAAACTCGTCTTTGTCCTGTGGGTTTATTGTTGCTAAGATAACCCCATTATCTCTTTTAATCTTCATTCCCGAAGCTATAAGGCCTTTATATAGAGCTTCATCAAAATTTCTGCCTATTCCTAGTACTTCTCCTGTAGACCTCATTTCTGGTCCTAGACACACCTCCACTTCTGGAAGTTTTTCTGTTGAAAATACTGGAACCTTTACTGACACAAGTTCTGGCTCTTTATATACTCCACTACCATACCCTAAATCTTTTAATTTTTCGCCTAACATAACTCTTGTTGCAAGATCTACAATTGGAACTTTGCTAACCTTACTTATATACGGAACTGTACGACTAGCTCTTGGATTAACCTCAATTATATATAACTCACCTTTAAATTCTATAAATTGAATATTTATCATACCTATTACTTTTAGTCCTAGAGCTACCTTTTTAGTATATTCTAATATTTTTTCTTTTATAGTTTTAGATATGTTTTGACTTGGATATATTGTAATGCTATCCCCAGAATGAACACCTGCTCTCTCTAGATGCTCCATAATACCCGGTATTAATATTTCTTCTCCATCACAAATAGCATCAACTTCTATTTCTCTACCTAATAAATACCTGTCAATTAAAACAGGATTTTTCTTATCCTTCTCAAAGGCATTCTTTAAATAATGTTCTAATTCTAGGCTTCCATAAGTTATTTCCATTCCCTGCCCACCCAATACATATGAGGGTCTAACAATCACTGGGTATCCTAACTTTTCAGCCTCTTTAAGTCCTTCTTTTAAATTCCAAACAGCTCTTCCCTTTGGCCTATTTATGTTTAACCCTTCTAAAAGTGAATCAAATTTTTCTCTGTCTTCTGCTACATCTATTTGCTCTGGCTTAGTCCCATATATAGTTATATTTTTTTCTTCTAAGAATTTAGCAAGATTAATAGCAGTTTGACCTCCAAACTGAAGTATAACCCCATCAGGATTTTCTTTTTCTACGATATTTAAAACCTCTTCTTCTGTTAATGGTTCAAAATATAATTTATCTGAAATATTAAAATCAGTACTTACAGTTTCAGGATTGTTGTTTACTATTATTGTTTCAATTCCTAGCTTTCTAAGAGCAATTACACTATGAACAGATGCATAATCAAACTCAATTCCTTGACCTATCCTAATAGGCCCGGAACCTATTACTAAAACCTTCCTTCTATTACTTACCTCAACTTCATCATATTCATCATAGGTTGAGTAATAATATGGTGACAGTGCTTCGAATTCTCCTGCACAAGTATCTACCATTTTATAGACAGGTTTAATGTTCCATATATTTCTCAGTTCGTAAATTACATTGGGGCCCTCGCCTAATAAATCTGAAATTCCTTTATCTGAAAATCCCTTTTTCTTTAATAATTTTAACCAATCTTTATTCATATCTTGAACGGTAGAGCCTTTTATCTTTTCTTCTTCTTCTACTATCCACTTGATTTTATTTACAAAGAATTTATCTATACCTGTAATTTCCGAAACTTTTTCTACCATATAATTGCGTCTAAGCATTTCAGCCAAATGAAATATTCTCTCGTCATCAGGAGCCATGACTCTTTTCTTTAATTCTTG
>JANZQE010000421.1:0-2814 GCA_038040705.1 Clostridium sp.
AAAGACTGAAGTGAATCCTCGGACATCTTGGCGTGCATCTAAGGATTTTCGTCTTCAGCTTGTGGGGGAACTCAGTAAAAGGGCTTTAAAGGAATGTATAAAAGAATGTGGAGGTGTAATCAATGGCTAATAAAATATTAAACTTTATAGTAAATGGTGAACCTACACAAATTATGATAGATGATAGAGATTCACTTACTGATGTTTTAAGAAATCAACTTAATCTTACAAGTGTTAAAAAAGGGTGTGAGGTTGGAGAATGTGGAGCTTGTACTGTTCTTATTAATGGTGAAGCTTTTGATTCTTGTATTTATCTTGCAATTTGGGCAGAAGGTAAAGAAATTCGTACAACAGAAGGACTCATGGATGCTGATGGTAATATAACAGATATTCAGGAAGCATTTATCGAGGAAGGTGCTGTGCAATGTGGTTTTTGTACATGTGGATTTGTTATGTCATCTATCCCTATTCTTGAAGATGAAAAGGAATATACAACAGAAGAAGTTAAAAAGGGTATTTCTGGTAATCTGTGTCGTTGTACAGGCTATGAAAATATATTAAATGCTGTAGAAAAAACTAAAAAACATAGTTGTGATTGCAATAAATCAAAACTATGATAAAATAATGTATTAAATTTCGCCCTGTGAATAAATTCATAGGGCTTAATTATAAAAACTATAGGGGGATTAAAATGGAACGTTTTCAACTTAAAGAAAATGGAAGTGACGTTAAAAGGGAGGTTATTGGAGGAATAACCACATTTTTAACAATGGCCTACATAATTGCAGTTAATGCAAATATTTTAGGAGCTACAGGAATGGATGTGGGTGCTGTAGTAACAGTAACTTGTTTAACCGCAGGACTTACTACAATAGCTATGGGATTATATGCAAATCTTCCTTTTGCATTAGCATCAGGAATGGGACTTAATGCATTCTTTGCTTTTAGCGTAGTACTTGGACAGGGTATTCCATGGCAAGTGGCGCTGGCAGCTGTATTTGTAGAAGGGCTTATTTTTATTGTATTATCATTAACTAATGTTAGAGAAGCAGTAGTTAACGCTATACCAACAACTTTAAAATTAGCAGTTACTGCAGGTATCGGACTTTTTATTGCATTTATTGGTTTTGTAGATGCGGGCATTATAGTTACGAATGATGCAACAAAGGTAGCTATGGGTACTTTTAAAAGTCCGGCAGTACTAATCACAGTACTCGGAGTAATTGTAATAGTAGTATTGTCAAAGAAAAAGGTTAGAGGAGCTATATTATGGGGGATAGTTGCAAGTGCGGGAGCAGCTTGGATATATGCTATGATAGCACCAATAACAGCAGCAACTTATGGAATATACACACCAAAAGGAATATTTAAACTTGAGTCAATGTCACCAATTGCTGGTAAACTAGACTTTTCATACTTAACTGATCCAGCTAAAATATTGCAATTTATTACAATATTATTAACATTTTTGTTTGTTGATTTTTTCGATACTGTGGGAACTTTAGTAGGCGTTGCTTCAAAAGTTGGAATGGTTGATAAAGATGGTAAGGTTAAAAACGCTGGAAAGGCGCTACTAGTAGATGCCGTTGGTACTACTGTAGGAGCGTTCCTTGGTACTTCAACTGTTACTACTTATGTAGAAAGCTCAGCGGGAGTTGCAGAGGGTGCTAGAACCGGTCTTGCTTCTGTTGTAACAGGAATATTATTCTTAACAGCAATGTTCTTTTCACCATTATTTGTTGCAATACCAATGTGTGCAACTGCACCAGCACTCATAATAGTAGGATTTTTCATGATAGGCGGTATAACTAAGATAGATTTTAATGATTTCACTGAGGGAGTACCAGCTTTCTTAACAATTATATTGATGCCACTTACTTATAGTATAGGAGACGGTTTAACAATTGGACTCCTTTCTTATGCAGTGTTAAACTTTATAAACAATATGTTTACGAAGGATCATACTAAGAGAAAGAAAGTTTCAATTATAATTTACATTTTGGCGGTAATATTTATTGCTAAATTAATTATTACAGGCTAAAAGTAGCATAATCAAAGAACAATTCGCTTTATTTAAATAAAGCGGGTTGTTTTTTTTATTTTGTAATAATTCGAAACTATGATACAATAAAACAATGTTTTAATTTCGCTCTGTGAATAATTTATAGAGTTTGATCATGAAAAATAGGGAGGAACACATGGATTATTTTAAGTTGAAAGAAAATGAAAGTGATGTCAAACGGGAGGTTATTGGTGGAATAACAACATTCTTAACAATGGCTTATATTATTGCAGTTAATGCAAACATACTAGGAGATCCAGCTGTAGGAATGCCAGCAGCAGCTGTAGTAACAGTTACTTGTTTAATAGCAGCTTTTGCTACAATACTTATGGGATTATATGCAAATCTTCCTTTTGCACTAGCACCAGGTATGGGACTCAATGCATTCTTTGCTTATACCGTAGTAATAGGAATGCAAATCCCATGGCAAGTGGCACTAGCCGCAGTATTTGTAGAAGGAATTATTTTTATTATATTATCAGTAACTAACGTGAGAGAAGCTGTAGTTAACGCTATACCCACAACATTAAAATTTGCTGTTACCGCAGGTATCGGACTTTTCATTGCATTTATTGGTTTTGTAAATTCGGGTATTGTAATTATGAATAAAAACACACTGGTATCTATGGGGAGTTTTACAAGTCCTACAGTTTTAATAACAGTAGTAGGGGTAATTTTAATTGTCGTGTTATCAAAGAAAAGAGTTAAAGGCGCTATATTATGGGGAATAGTTGCAAGCACTGCTATAGCTT
>JANZQE010000422.1:0-9463 GCA_038040705.1 Clostridium sp.
GTATTGTACTTCGTGTATAGCTCTTTTGTAACAATATTCACTCGCTCATCTGTGCATTGTGCTGATAGTATGGTAGAAACTAAAAGTTCGTAATGATTTGTAAAATCAAGTCCGCACTTCGCTCCAGCATACGTCTCATTAAGAATTTCTAGCACTGCTTTGATGTTTTTTTTATTCATTTAGTACCTATTCCTTTAGCCCTTAATTTTTCTAACATATCAGTAGTCATTTTTGCTAAATCATATTTAGCTTCAAATCCCCACTCTTCCTTAGCACACGTTGGATCAATTGAATTTGGCCATGAATCAGCAATTCCTTGTCTAGCTGGATCCACATCATATTCCATTTTAAATTCTGGTATATGCTTTTTTATTTCAGCGGCTATTTCTTCTGGTTCAAAACTCATAGCTGCAATATTAAATGCATTTCTATGGATTAATTTTGATCCATCAGCTTCCATTAAATCAATTATTGCGTTTATTGCATCTGGCATATACATCATATCCATCTTAGTCCCTTTACCAATAAAGGAGGTGTAATTACCTGACTTTAATGCTTCATAATATATATCCACAGCATAATCAGTAGTTCCTCCACCTGGAAGAACTTCATAGGAAATTAACCCTGGAAAACGTACTCCTCTTGTGTCAACTCCAAATTTCTTAAAGTAATAATCACATAATAATTCTCCTGCAACTTTATTTACACCGTACATAGTTGTAGGCCTTTGTATTGTATCTTGAGGTGTATTATCTTTAGGGGTGGTCGGTCCAAACGCACCTATAGAACTCGGTGTAAAGAACGTGAGTTTAAGTTCTCTAGCAACTTCTAAAGCATTTACAAGCCCACCCATATTTATATTCCAAGCGAGTAGTGGCTTTGATTCCGCTGTTGCTGATAATAAAGCTGCTAAATGAATGAGTGTGTCTACTCCATGTTTTTTGCAAAGCATAAGCATAGTTTCATGATCAGTTACATCTAATAACTCAAAAGGACCGGTCGTAACTACGGGGCTATCTTCTAGTTTCCTTAAATCTGTAGCTATTACATTGTCACTACCATAAACCTCTCTCATCTTCATTACTAGTTCTGAACCTATTTGTCCTAAGGCTCCTGTCACCAATATTTTTTTCATAACGTTACCTCCATATCTAATAAATGTCTGTGCCATTGAATAGCTCAGTAATGTTTTTATTTTATTATTTTCATTTCTCTACCAACTTTTTCATAAATAGATAGTGATTCATCTAACATTTCCTTTGTATGAGCCGCTGTAGGCATATTTCTTACTCTTCCAGTTCCTTTCCTAACAGTTGGAAATACTATTGATTTTGCGTAAACGCCTTCTTCAAAAAGTCTTTTACTAAACTCTTGAGTTTTAACTTCATCTCCTATTATACATGGAGTAATCGGAGTTTCACTGTTTCCAATGTCAAAACCAAGTTTTTTTAGGCCCTTCTTCAAATAATTAGCATTGTCCCAAAGTTTATCATTAAGCTCAGTACTTTCTGTAAGTATGTTAATAGCTTCAATAGCTGCACCTGCGGATCCAGGAGTTAATGATGTTGAGAATAAGAATGGCCTTGCCCGAACCATAAGCCAATCAATTAAATCCTTTGATCCAGCTACATATCCGCCTACAACTCCAATTGCCTTTGATAATGTTCCAATTTGGAAATCTATTTTATCTGATAAATTAAAGTGATGTACTGTACCTGCACCACCCCCGAGTACTCCTGAACCATGAGCATCATCTACATATGTTATTAAGTCAAATTCATCTGCTATCTTAACAATTTCTGGAAGCTTTGCTATGTCACCGTCCATAGAGAATACACCATCAGTAATTACCATGATTTTTTCATATAAACCTGATTCTACTGCTTCTTTTGCCTTATTTCTTAAATCTACCATATCAGAGTGCTCCACTCTTATAATTTTAGCACCTGATAATCTACATCCATCTATAATTGATGCATGATTTAGTGAATCCGAAAGAATTGCGTCTTTTTTGCTCATTACTGCTGAGATAGCACCCATATTACAATTGAATCCTGACTGGAATGCAATAGCTGCTTCAGTATGTTTAAATTTGGCAAGTTTTTGCTCTAAGTCTGTGTGAATTTCCAAAGTACCATTAATTGTTCTAACAGCACCTGCTCCTGCACCATATTTTTTAGTTGCGGAAATGGTAGCTTCAATAAGTCTAGAATTAGTTGCAAGACCTAAATAATTATTTGAAGAAAGGTTTATTAATTTTTTATCTCCTATTGTAATAACAGGCCCATTTGAACTTTTTAAAACATTAATTTCATTATACAAACCTTTACTTTTTAAATCTTCCAAATTTTCTTTTAAGTATTTTCCTAGCATTTTACTTCCCATGGTAACATACCTCCAACCTTTTATTTTGTAAATCCTCATAGGATTTATGAGAATTTTATACTTATTCATAGTTCTATTATATCTCACTTAAGTACAATTTACTTATTTTTATTATAAAATTAGTCATATTTTATTGTATTTGATAATTATATTTGTTTTATTTCTATTGAAATTACATATAAAGAGAATTATTTCATTTATTGTTATTGTTTAATGAAATTTTACCACCATTTTTAATAATTTTATATTCATTTTAGTATTTACATACTGTAATAGAAAAAAAACAAGATTTCAGTTTTCACACTAGAATTCTTGTTTTAAAGTATTAGTCCAAATATACTCCTCTATACTGATCTGGTAGCAGTATAGCAATACTACGCATTATTTCATGCATAACCCTATCGTGATACTGATTTTTATCTTCCTCGGCATTTTTACTTGGAATCATGATAGGGTCACCGATGTTTACATGTACATCCGCATGATGAAATCTTTCAGAGGCCATATCCCCTTCATCAATAGGTAATAATTTTTCTGTTCCCCAAATACCCATTGGAAGTATTGTCGCTTTTGATAATTTAGCCATTAATATAAGACCCTTCTTACCCTCTATCATTTTTCCATTTCTACTCCTGGTTCCTTCTGGGAAAATCATAATATTATTACCTTGCTTTAGCGTATTCACAATTTTAGATATAGCATCCTTATCGGCTGAATTAGGTTTTATGTTTATTGTCTTCGCCACATGAAACCCTAACTTAGTAAGCTTATTATCCGTCAGCTTTAGCCCTGCAACAAAAGTTACATTATGTTCCTTTAATAACTTATTCATAACTATACCATCTGCATTACTTAAATGATTGCATATGAAAATAATAGGAGAATTTATTCCCTTGATTTTATCCATTCCGCTAGTTTCTATATTTGCATATTTATTAATATATGAATCGAGTAATTTTTTTGCTATAAAGGATACTGCTTTATCTGGCAAAATATCTATCATTTTTAATATTCCTTTCGAAATCATCAAAATTCCTCCTTTACAAAAAATCTTTATAAAAGTATTATAGTTTGAAAATCTTTAAAAGTCTATAATAATAATCCCTTATATAAGGAGATGTATCCTCCTCCACCATTTTAATTCTAATTTTTTCGACAGAAATGGCATTAATAATCGCATTCCTTTTAAGAATATTTTTACCTTTCCAGCCACAAGAGGTTAATTTATATTTATCTTTAAATTCTTGATTATTAGTTTCCATTAACTCTTTAAGATTTATGCGCGTCATATGTTCATAGGGTTTAAATTCACTAATATTACTAAACTCTCTTTCACTATTATAAGGGCAGGCCTCCTGGCAAGTGTCACAACCAAATAATCTACCATTTAATTTATTAAACCAAGAGTCTTCTATATCCTTTTTTTGGGTAATGTAGGATAGACATATGTTTGAATTATTATTTATTCCAAAGGGCCCCTCAACTATAGAACTTGTAGGACACGCCTTTAAACATATATTACAATCACCACATTTTTGCATGATTTTTTTATCAGGCTCCACAATTAAATCAGTTATAATTTCTCCTAAAAAAACATAAGAGCCGTACTTTTCTGTTATTAGTGTATTATTTTTTCCTATGAACCCCACTCCACTGCTCCATGCAATGTATCTCTCTGGCAGTGCATTGCTATCCACAAGACACATAGCTTTCCAGCCCTTCGACTTAATGAAGTCACAAATTTTATTCATATAATCCATTGTGACAACATGATAATCTCTTCCAAGAGTATATTTAGAAAAATTAGCACTTTCATTAAAATCCGATTTATATAGATATGGAAACGCTATAGAAATTATAGTTTTTCCTTCTTTCATATAAAAAAATGGATTTATTTTTTTATCTATATTATGCTCTTCAAACTGATTCTCTAGTTCAAGATTTTTTCTTTTCTCAAAATAAGGATTTAGCTCATGATAAATTCTACATTCGCTAAATCCAATTGTGTCTAGCCCCTGTTTTTTACAAAATTCAATTATTTCTTCCTTGATACTCATATCGTCAGTCCTTTTTTATATTATCATATCATTGTACATTCTTTTAGTATTCCCCATGTAATCTTTAATTTCTATTATAGTTACAGTTTTTCCGAAAATTTCTCTAGCTGGTATCCCTACTGCAGTTGACCTAGCTAATACATTTTTCAGTACTACAGCATTGGCACCAATCTTACTACCAGCTCCAATTCTAATTGGTCCAAGAATTTTTGCTCCAGCTCCTACCACTACATCACTCGCTAAAGTAGGATGTCTTTTTCCTTTATCCTTACCTGTTCCACCCAGAGTAACTCCTTGATACAAGGTCACATTATCTCCTATTTCTGTAGTTTCACCGATAACTACTCCCGTTCCATGATCTATAAATAATCCTTTGCCTATTGTGGCCCCTGGGTGAATTTCTATTCCAGTAAAAAATCTAGCTGATTGCGATATAGCTCTTGCAATAAAATAAATTTTTCGTTTATATAGCGAATGAGCTATTCTATATATTATTATGGCATGAATGGAGGGATACAATAATATTACTTCAAGCCAATTATTAGCCGCTGGATCCTTTTCTAATATATTTTTGATCTCATATTTTAGCATTTTAAACATTTAAATCAGTTCCCCTTATAAAGTGATATTAATTTATTCATAGATTCCCATAGAAATATATTTTTCTCCTCCATCGGGAGAAACAGTAACAACATTTTTACCCTTTCCGAGTCTTTTAGCAATTCTTATAGCTACCGCAACATTCGCACCTGTTGAAATTCCAACGAGTATTCCTTCTTCTTTAGCCATTAGCTTTGCCATTTCAAAAGCCTCTTCATCAGATACTTTCATTATTTCATCAACCACACCACTATCATAAATATCTGGTGTGAATCCTGCTCCTATTCCTTGTATTTTATGCGCTCCCGGTTCTCCACCTGATAATACTGGAGATTTCTCTGGTTCAACTGCAACTATTTTAATATCTCTCTTAATTTCTTTAAGCCTTTTCCCTACACCAGTAATTGTTCCGCCAGTACCTACTCCTGCTACAAAAATATCTACGTCTTCTACATCGTGAATGATTTCTTCTGCAGTAGTAGCGTAATGTTTTTCTGGATTTGCCAAATTAACAAATTGCTGAGGTATAAAAAATCCAGGCTTTCCATCTGCTATTTCCTTAGCCTTATTTATAGCACCTTTCATTCCTTTTGATCCATCTGTAAGCACAAGTTGTGCTCCATATGCCTTAATTAAATTTCTTCTTTCAACACTCATGGTATCTGGCATAACAATAATTACCGCGTATCCTTTAATTCTTCCAATCATAGCCAAAGCTATTCCAGTATTTCCACTGGTTGGCTCAACAATAGTATATCCTTCTTTTAATAATCCTAAAGATTCAGCCTTTTCAATCATCCCAAGAGCCGCCCTATCTTTTATACTTCCAGCTGGATTAAATTTCTCTAGTTTAACAAAAATATCAGCCATGTTACCCTTAACTAATTTGTTTAATTTTAAAACTGGTGTAGCTCCTATCATATCTAAAACATTGTTATACATCATAATAATATACCTCCAAATTTATATTTCATCTTGTAATATCTGTTTTTACTTATAAGTTAGTATTATCTATTAAAACTTAAAAACAACATTTATTTGTCATTTTAAATATTTTTGGATACAAAAAAAACTCCCTCTATTTTAGAGACGAAGTTTTGCTTCGTGGTCCCACTCTAATTCATAACCACTTTTGTGATTATAAAGCCACTTTTTCGAGTACAACTATATACTCTATCACGATAACGGGCGATCCGATGCAGCCTACTAAATTCGGTGCATAACTCCAAAGGGCACTTCATATAAGTTTTTCATAAGAATCTTCTCAGCTTTAGATTCTCGCTCTGTATGCTCTTCTTATATTACTTTCCTTCTTCTAAGTATTTCCTAGTATTTTAGTATGAATTACTTTTGCTTTATTATATTATATTCCCAGCATTAAGATATGTCAATGCTTTTTAATGTTTTACTATCAAATCTTCTATTCACAACTCTTTAAGTATTGCGAAGTGCTAATACCAACATTAACGCTTTGAGTTACTACATCTCCAGAAAAATTATACCCATAAGCTACATTACCGCAGGCGAAAAATCCCTCTATGTTAGTTTGTAAATTTTCATTTAATGTAATTTGACCTGTAAGTGGATCAATTAATATATTTGCTTTAAGCGCAAGTTCATTATCAGGGTATAAATCTACAGATAAAAGCAGTGCATCACAAGTAATATATTCCTCACTATTTTTAATAGCTTCATTATTATTATCAAGCTTTACTAAGGTAACACCTTTAATTCTACTTTTCCCCTTAATAGCAGCTATCTTATGCTTTGTTCGTAATGGTATATTAAAATCATTCAGGATATCGCCAAGTTTTTTATCAGTTGCAACAATACTCTCTTTATTTTCAACAACCGCTTTAACATTAGCTCCTTCAATAGAAAGCCTACTTGCCATTGTTAATGCAATATCGCCAGTACCTAATATAACTATTTCCTTACCTGGCATATATCCTTCTACATTTATAAATCTTTGTGCTGTCCCCACAGTATATATACCCGCACATCTACTACCCGGTATATTTAAAAATCCTCTTGGTCTTTCTCTTACACCTGTAGCAATTATTATAGATTTCGCTTTTATTTTAAAAATTCCATCCTCTGCATTAACTGCACTGATTTCTTTATCATTACTTAAATTTAATGCAGTAGTATTTAATTTGTACGAAATATTTAGCTCTCTTATTTTATCTGTAAGTTTTTGCACAAATTCTGGTCCCGTCAAATCTTCACTAAAAATATTCATACCAAATCCATTATGAATACACTGATTTAAATTACCACCGAGTTCCTCTTCTCTTTCTAAAATTAAAACCTTACCATCACAATGCTCTTTAGCTGATATGGCCGCTGCAAGCCCTGCCGGCCCTCCGCCAATTACCACTATATCATATTGCTGCATTACATACCCTCCAGTGTTATTGAATTAAATTAAACCAATCCATTATTATGCAAATTAAAAAACGCAAAAACCTGTGAAATTAATTTCACAGGTTTTGTTTGGCAGGGGTAGTAGGACTCGAACCTACAACCAATGGTTTTGGAGACCACTACTCTACCAATTGAGCCATACCCCTAAAATACATCCAAATTATATCATGTATTTTTAAGTAATGCAAGTATTTTTTAATTTTAACCAGATTTCCTTTTCTTTTTTTATTTTTTAGGATAAACTAACTAGTGAGGTGAAATTTATGGAATTTATAGTAACGTCATTAGAAGAAACTTATAGAATAGGAAAACAAATCGGATCACTTGTAAATTCTGGTGATATAATATGTTTAATTGGCGACTTAGGCACTGGCAAAACTCATTTAGCTAAAGGTATTGCAAGTGGTTTAGGTATTGAAGACCATATTACAAGCCCCACCTTTACAATTGTAAATGAGTACACAGGTCGTTTAAAGTTGTATCATTTTGATGTGTATAGAGTAAATGACCCTGATGAAATAGCTGCTATAGGCTTTGATGAATATATCTTTAGCGATGCAGTCAGCATTATTGAGTGGGCTAATTATATTGAAGAATTGATTCCACCTGATAATTTAACTATTACCATTGAAAAATCAATTGAATTTGGAGATGATTATAGAAAAATCAATTTCCAATATAACCATATAAGATATGATTACATAAAGGAGATAAAACAATGAGAATTTTAAGTTTAGATTCCGCTACAGAATCAGCAACCTGTGCTATTCTCGATGATAGCACAGTACTTTCTGAAATAACTTTTAATTGTAAAAAACAACATGCCGAGCTACTTTTGCCAATTATTCATGAATTACTTAAAAACACTGGAATTAGCATAAGTGATATTGATGGTTTTGTAGCATCGAAAGGTCCCGGTTCTTTTACAGGCCTTAGAATAGGACTTGCTACCATTAAAGGTTTGTGCCAAGGTTCAAATAAGCCATTTGTAACTGTCTCAACCTTAGATTCGCTGGCATATAATTTAGCATATACAGATGGAATTATTTGTCCCATACTTGATGCTTTAAGAGATAATGTTTATACAGCCTTATATACGTTTAATGACAACAAACTTAATAGGATAAGCGATTATATGAACGTGTCTCTAGATGATCTTATAAACATTCTAAAAGAAAAAAATTGTACTACTTCATTTGTAGGGGATGGAGCTTTAAAATTCAAAGAAAGACTCCTATCACAATTACCCAATGCTAATTATGCGCCATCCCATTTAAATTTAGCTAAGGCTTCTTCCCTTGGAGAATTAGGGCTTAAATTGCTATTAAGTGGAATAGAAGATGATATATATTCGTCAGTTCCTATGTATCTTAGAAAACCCCAAGCCGAAAGAGAATATGAAGAAAAAACGAGGCAAAACAAAAATGAATAGCGACTTTAAAATATGCCCAATGGATAAATCGTCTATTAAATCCATAATTACTATTAATCAGTTAAGCTTTCCTATATCCTGGAGTTTAGAATCCCTCCAAAGCGAACTAGATAATAAATTTGCTAAATATGTGATATTAAAAAAGGGTGATTCTATAGTTGGTTATGGAGGAATGTGGATAATTATAGATGAGGCGCATATTACTAATATTGCAGTTCACCCCATGGCTCGTGGTCTTGGTGCTGGTGACATAATTGTGGAAGCTCTATTTAGAATTTGCAGGAAGAAAAAGGTTACAGCAATAACCCTAGAGGTTAGAAGTTCTAATTTTACAGCTATAAACTTATATGAAAAACATGGCTTTGAGAAGGTAAGCATTAGACCCCATTACTATGAAGATAATGGAGAAGATGCAGTAATGATGTGGAACCGAAACTTATAGACTTCACTCTAAAAAAGACTAGCATTTATATAAAATGCTAGTCTTTTTTTAAATATTTAATTTTGTTGTCTTCTCTTATATTCTCTCTCAATATTTTCTTTGTGAAGCATCGGAGAAACA
>JANZQE010000423.1:0-2591 GCA_038040705.1 Clostridium sp.
GAAGTAGTTGGCGCTGCATCAGAAAAGGGACACCTAGTAATAAATGGAATGAGCGAATATAAGAGAGATGGTCGCAACGCAAATTCGGCCCTCGTTGTATCTGTAGGACCGAAAGATTTTGAGACAAACAGTCCATTAGCTGGTATAGAATTTCAAAGGCATTATGAAGCGCTAGCTTATACTATTGGAGGGTCAAACTATAACGCACCAGTACAACTCGTAGGGGACTTTCTTAAAGGTAATGTTAGTAGTAAACTAGGCAGTGTAAAACCAAGCTATAAGCCAGGGTATAAATTTGCGGATCTTACCCAGTGTTTGCCTAGCTTTGCAACAGATGCTATAAAAGAGGCATTGCCTAAATTCGATCATAAAATAAGTGGATTTTCAGGAGAAGATGGAATTATGACGGGTATTGAAACAAGAACGTCAGCACCAGTAAGAATCGATAGAAATGAGAAACTTCAAAGCATGTCTCTAGAAGGATTATATCCAGCAGGAGAGGGGGCCGGATACGCAGGTGGAATAATTTCAGCAGCTGTTGATGGATTAAAAGTTGCAGAGTCTATAATGAAAGATTGGAAACATATAAAATAAATTATAGTAAGAGTCGAATTAAAATAGGGGAGATGTTTAAATGAGTGCAAAAGGATACATATTAGTGGTTAATCCTGGTTCTACATCAACTAAACTATCAATATTTAAAAATGAGGACCTTATAGTAACGTCAAATCTAACGCATAGTTCTTGTGACATTAAGAAATTCGAAAAAATTTATGACCAAAAGGATATGAGAACTAAACTAATTTTAGAGTGGTTAGGTGAAGAAAATATAGCACTTGAAGATTTAATAGCAGTAGTTGGTAGAGGTGGATTATTAAGGCCTATGCCTGGGGGTACATATACAATTTCACCGAAAATGCTTGCGGATTTAGAAATTGGATTTCAGGCCGAACATGCTTCTAATTTAGGTGGAGTAATAGCATCGGAGATCGCGAAAAAAGTTAATATACCAGCGTTAATAGTAGACCCTGTAGCGGTAGATGAAATAGTTGACGTTGCAAGGATATCAGGACTTCCAGAGATTCAAAGACGTTCTTTAGTTCATGCACTAAACATAAAAGCGGTAACAAGAAGGGTTTGCACTAAACTAAACAAAGACTTTAAAAATAGTAATTATGTAGTTGCGCATATCGGTGGGGGAATCTCTGTGTCTCCTGTTGAAAACGGAAGAATTCTAGATGTGAATAATGCTAATGAAGAAGGCCCTTTTTCACCAGAGCGAACTGGAGGACTTCCGGTAGGCGATTTAGCTAAACTTGCTTTTAGTGGGAAATATACTCTTAAAGAGTTAAAGAAAAAGTTAACCGGAGAGGGCGGACTTGTAGCTTATCTAAATACCAACGATGGAAGAATTGTTGACAAGATGATAGAAGCGGGTAATGCTGAAGCTGAGCTTGTTTTTAAGGCCATGGCTTACCAAATAGCCAAAGAAATAGGCGCTATGGCAACAGTGCTTAAAGGTGAAATTGATGCTATAATACTTACAGGAGGACTTGCGCATAACAAGAGACTTACCACGTGGATAAGCGACATGGTGTGTTTTATAGCCCCAGTTGAATTAGTGCCAGGAGAAGATGAAATGTTAGCTTTAGCGCAGGGTGCTCTGAGAATAATAAATGGAGAAGAGAAAGCTAAAGTATATGAGGAAGAAACAAACTAGAGAAAAAAGGGAGTGTAATAAAATGATTAAAACTTTGAGTGAAATATTAAGCGCAGTAAAAGCAGTAAGCATGAAAACTGTAGTAGTAGCTGTTGCACAAGACCAGCCAGTACTTGAAGCAGTACGAGATGCTAAGAAAAATGGTATAGCAAATGCAATCCTTGTAGGAGACAAAGAAAAAATAATATCTATTGCAAGTAGCATAGGGATGAATATAGATGAATTTGAAATTATAGATGAAAAAAACGTTAACAGTGCGTCAATTGCTGCAGTTAAGCTTGTATCACAAGGGAGAGCTGATATGCTTATGAAAGGCCTTGTGGACACAGCTACCTTCTTAAGAGCGGTACTCAACAAAGAAGTAGGCCTTAGAACTGGAAAAAGAATGTCTCACGTAGCAGTATTTGAAGTGCCAGGCTATGATAGATTAATATTCTTAACAGATGCTGCCTTTAATATGTATCCAGAATTAAAAGAAAAAATAGATATAATAAACAATTCAGTAACAGTGGCAAAAGCTTGTGGTATAGAGACTCCAAAAGTTGCAGCAGTTTGCGCAGTAGAAGTTGTAAATACAAGTATGCCAGCGACACTAGACGCAGCAATGCTTTCAAAAATGAGCGATAGAGGCCAAATAAAAGGTTGCATTGTTGACGGACCACTAGGCTTAGATAATGCATTATCAGAAGAAGCAGCAAAACATAAAAAAATAGAAGGCCCAGTAGCAGGCAAAGCGGATATTCTTTTAATGGCAAATATTGAAGCTGGTAACGCTGTATATAAATGCTTAACTTATACTACAGAAGCTAAAAGTGGAGCACTCTTAGTAGGTACGTCTGCTCCTGTTATAGTAACATCTAGAGCAGATACT
>JANZQE010000424.1:0-6808 GCA_038040705.1 Clostridium sp.
TTTGAAAAACTTCCAATTAGCATTCCGGCCATTGACAATTTAGGGTTTCCATCATTTTTAATAAAAGCAATGAAAATATTATTAAGAATAAAAAATGGGGCAAAGAATAAGATTGTTTTTAAATAAGTATTTGTCATATCAAAAGTGTTTTTATTTGCTCCTAGTAAACTACTAAGCACTGAAGAACCAAAGAGGCCAATTAGTAAAAAAAGTATACCTGCTAAAACACCCATTTTAATTGAGTTTGTAAAAGTAGTATTTGCTTTGTTATGCTTATTCTGCGCCTTATAAATAGAATATTTTGTAGCGGAACCTATGCCAATCATAAGTCCAGTTGCATTAATAAAACTATAAATAGAAATAGCTAAATTCAGAGATGTTAATCCATCTGCCCCAAATTCTTTAGAGATAAAAAAAGTGTCTGCCAAAATATAGCATGAAAGTCCAATCATCCCTATAATATTTGTGTATACGTAACGTAAAAATGTTTTTTTGATACTCACTTTCACGACTCCTCTCAAAATAAACATAAAAAAATACCTAACACTTATTCCTACAAAGACCTAAAGGAATAAAGTTAAGTACCGTAAATGAGCTGCCCGGTGGCAACACACTAGTATTTAATATGAACTTTTTTTAATATTATCATAGAGTGTTAATCACTGTCAAGAAAAAATAAACCAAACTGTGGAAATTAGTGGTAAGATTAAATAAGAAAGTGGAAATAATGAACCTGTTGATGAGTTCTACATGGTATTAAATGAGGTATTCCTTAAAAATCAAGTAAGTAGTATGGGGAATGTCGAAAGTGTATAGATTATTAAAATTTTGGGGAACTGTCAGAAGTTGTTCTTGAAAGTGTTTTTTACGAAAGTGGTAAAGAGCTGACTCAGTCGGCCCAAACAGATATATTAGGCTCTTTTAGAAAATTACCAGCTTATGAAGATGTTGTAGAAGCTTTTAAGCTATTGAGGGACAACTCAGTAATGCAGGTATATCACTCTTTCTAGCAAGCACATTGCAGGTTGCATTAGTTGCCTTGGTTGTACAAAAGATAATAAGTGTGTCGTGGAAGATGATTTTCCGGAAATAGCGGAAGCTATGGTTAAGGCTGATGCAGTAACCCCAGAAATGCTGCCGTCTAAATTTGATGAACAAAGGGAATCAATTATTAAGTGTAGAAATGCGGCAAATTTACTAAACGATATTTAACAATAAATAAAATTTGTTTTCATAATGAAATATTGATAATTAGCAAATAATAAAAACATATTAAAATAAGAGGAGATAAAAATATGAATATAATTGAAAGTTTAAACAGACGTTATTCTACAAAGGAATTTGATGCTACAAAAAAGATTTCTAATGAGGATCTTAACAAAATTAAGGATCTTTTAAGACTTAGTGCATCTAGTATTAACGGGCAACCATGGCACTTTGTAATTGCAAATACAGATGAAGGTAAAAAACAAATTAGTAAAAGCACTCAAGGCTTTTTTAATTTTAATGAGGGTAAAGTGTTAGGTGCATCACAGGTTGTTGTATTTTGTTCAAAGACGGATATGAATGAAGACTATTTACTTCATGTATTAGAAACAGAGGATGATGATGGTCGTTTTACTGAGCAAGAATCTAAAAACAAGCAACATATGGCGCGTTCAATGTTTGTAAATATACATCGTTATGATTCAAAAGATTTACAACATTGGATGGAAAAACAAGTCTATTTAAATATGGGTAATCTTTTATTAGGTGTTGCGGCTCTTGGCATTGATGCTGTACCAATGGAAGGGTTTGATGCGAAAGTTTTAGATGAAGAGTTAGGATTACGTAAAAAAGGCTACACAGCAATTGCTGTTGTTGGACTAGGTTATCGCAGTGATAATGATTTTAACGCTAAATTACCTAAATCTAGATTAACAGAGGATGAAATCATTACTATCATCTAATGCATTATGTGTAATATTGATATAATATAAATAAAACAAAGCTAGTGTTTACACTATCTTTGTTTGTATGGAGGGATAGTTATGAAAAAGTTTATAGTTGAAGATGGTTTTTGGGAATTGTTTCCGCAAGCAAGAATAGGTGTAGTTGTTTGCAAGGGAATAGATAACGTAATAAGAGATGAGGATAAGTTTAAAGAACTGTTGTCACAAGCTGAGATTAAAGCTCTGACATATTTAACTGAGGAACAATTCAGTAAAAATTCAGTAATTCAGGTTTGGAGAGAGGCATTTAAAAAATTTAAAACAAAAAAAGGTGTGAGATCTTCTATTGAAGCTCTGTTAAAAAGGGTAGATAATGGCAATCACATAGGGAATATAAATCCATTGGTAGATATTTATAATTCTATATCTCTAAATTTCGCATTGCCATGTGGAGGAGAAGACATAGATAAATTCGCTGGAAATATAAGACTTACTAAAGCTAATGGGAATGAAGAATTCATTACACTTGGAAGTGATGAAAGCAGTTCACCCTATGAAGGCGAATTAATATACAAGGATGATGATGGAGCAATATGCAGATGCTTAAATTGGCGTGAGTCAGTAAGAACAATGCTTACAGAGAGTACAAAAGATGCACTTATGTGTGTTGAATTGCTTGATGAGAGCAGATATCTGGAGTTTGAAGAAGCATTAAATCAGTTGGCTCATCTCATAAATAAAAATCTTGGGGGAACAAGCGAGATAATAATATTAAGCAATCAAATAAGGGAGTGTTTTATAGATTGAAAAAAAAATAATGCAAAATAAGGTTATGCTAGTAGGTTTTAATAATCTGTGAGAATGGGTTAATGGAAATAAAGAGTAGGGCCCGCATATCTTTACCTAACGTTTAGGTAGTTTTAAAATAAATCTATAAAAATATAAATCACTATAGTAGCTTAGATGTTAAGTTATTATGGTGATTTATTTTTATAAAAAACGTTGACATTAAATCATACTTATTATACAATATGTATGTAAGTGCTTACTTACATAAGGAGGGAATATGGAAACTAAAAAGATAAAAAAAAGAATGAATAAAGAGGATAGAATGAAACAAATATTAGAAGCAGCTATGACGGTATTTGTTGAAAAAGGGTTTAATGCCAGTACTACTTTAGAAATAGCAAAAGCAGCAGAAATATCAGAAGTAACATTATTTAGAAATTTTTCTTCTAAACAAGAGATATTTTTAAAAGGGATTGAACCTATTCTATTTAATACATTAAAACAGACAATAAATGATTCAAAGGAATTAAGCCCCTTAGAGAAATTAGAATATATTCTTTATGATAGGATTACCTTAATATCAGAAAATCGTGAAATAATTAAGTTGATTCTTATGGAATCGCACCTTTTAACTGAACTCGGAAACGAAAATTTTATAGAAAAAATTCTAAAAGTTCTAAAAAGCATTTTAACTAAAATGGGGATACCTAAAGAGGATGAAGAGCTTACTTTAAGAATGTTAATGGGTGGAATATTGTCATTTTTATATATGCCAGAAACAAATGGAGAAAACATTAAAAAATATGTTAAGAAAATAACATCACTTATATAATAAAAAATAGTTACAAATAGGGGGGATTAGTCTACATGGATAGATTATTTAAATGGATAGGGAGTTCAATAGAAAAAAAGCCAATTAAAATACTACTCACTTCTATAGTATTATTCGGGGTATTAATAGCAGGGGTCTCAAATGTTAGAATGGCAACGGGGAATGAAACCTTGGTTAAGACTGATAACGATGTATTTATATCAAACAAGGCTATGGAAACAACCTTTGGTGGAGATTCTATTCTTGATCTATTTACAGATACTTCAAAGAAAAATTTATTGTCTCATGAAAATATACAAAAAATGTGGAATGTAGAGCAGAAATTTAAATACGAAGAAAATATTTTTTCCTTTATGAGTCCGGCTAGCATTGTTCATCAAATGACAGAAAAGCAAAGTATAGAAATAAAAAAACAAATACTTGCATTAAGTGATGGGTTAAATGATATGAGCTCTAAAATAACAGATATTGGGAATGAATTTAATTCAAAGGAAATAAAGGATCCAAAGGAAATAGAAGAAAAATTAAATAGTCTATCTAAATCAACAGAGGCTTTTGATAAGCTTATTATAGGACAAAATAATTTAACAGAGGGCGCAAAACAGCTTAAGGGAGGATTACTTACTGCGGCAGATGGACTAAGCGAAGCATCTAGTCAATTAAAGGCACTAAGTAATCTAGCTGGTGAAAATCAACAACTGAAAATGAAAATAAATGCTATATCAGAAAATATAAATAAAAGCTCACAAGGGATTAGAAGCATGGGAGAAAAGACAACCAATATACAAGAAGGAACTAAAAACACCTCCAAAGCATTGACAAGTATAAGCAGTAATTTAACAAAGGAAACCTCGTCTATGAAAGAGGGCCTAACAGGTGGTATTTCACCAGATGAGTTAAAAGAAATGGCAGCAGGATTTATTACTATGGGGAAAAAACTTGGAGATGCATCTAAAGGACTAGGAATTTTTTATGACAAAAGCAATATGATGGTGGCAGATATACCAGGGGACCAAATAGGGCTCGACAGTATATTATACGATGATGAAACTAATAAGATTCGCTCAATGTTTTCCGATGTAATATTAGATAATGAACATTCTTTAATGGTTGTAAAACTACAAGGTAATTTAGGGGATGAATATAAAGATCAGTTATCTAAAGATGTAAGTATAGCATTAGAAAAGGAAGGGTTTGAAAATATTTCGTATATAGTATCAGGAAAACCTGTGTTAGATTCATCATTAAGAAGTGAAATGAAATCTAACATGGCAATAATGGTTGGGCTTGCAGTGTTTATAATGTTTATAGTTCTTGCTATTGTTTTTAAAGTAAGATGGAGGATGCTAAGCTTGGGTATTATATTAGTATCTGTAATTGCAACTCTAGGATTTATGGGAATTTTGAGTATACCCATTACTATGGTGTCAATGGCAGTATTTCCAATATTAATAGGCCTTGGGATAGACTACTCAATACAATTTCAAAATAGATATGAGGAAGAAAAATCAACAGCGAGGACTCTAAGTCAATTAGGTAAAGCTATAGCAATTGCAGTTTTAGCAACAGTTTTAGGATTTATATCACTATATGCATCACCAGTTCCTATGATTCAAGATTTTGGTAAGATGCTAACAATAGGAGTAATAATAAGCTTTATAGGAAGTATGTTTTTGCTTCTGCCTATACTACATTTAAGGGATAAATCGGATATACAAAAAGAAAATAAAGTGAAAGCACTTAATAAAGAAACCCTATTAGATAGAATTTTAAAAATAACCACAAAAGCAGTTATAAAATATTCAGTTGTTGTTTTAATAATTGTAATAGCTTTGGCCTCTATGGGATATATAAGTGATAAAAATATAGGCGTAGAGACGGATATTGAAACTTTTATGCCTCAAGATATGAAAGCTTTGGAGGATATACATGCTATTAGAAGTGCAGTAGGTTCAACAGACCAGATGGCCATATATATAAAAGACAGCAATATTTTGAGTGAAAAAAATTTAGACTGGATAAAATCTGAAACAAAAGATATAGAAGGAAAATATGGAGATATTGTAGTAGATGTGAAATCCATAGATACCTTGGTTAATAACGTTTCAACAGAAGAAAATCTAAGCTATGTAGAGTATATTGAACTAATTAAAACATTACCAGAACAACAGAAGAAAATGTTTTTAAATGATAAAAATACGGAATCTGTAATGCTACTTAATATTAAACATATGAGTACAGAGCAGTTACAAGATTTTGTAACAAAAATAAAAGCAGATTTAAGTGATTCCTCCATGGAAGTGCAAGTAACGGGGAAATCTGTGTTAGATGTTGAAATGGTTAAGGGGCTTACATCGGGCAGGGTTAAGATGACAATTATAGGAATAGGACTTGTATTATTTGCTCTACTTCTTATATACAGGAATCCAGTCAAAGCATTTATTCCAATATTTCCTGTAATTTTAATAGTAGGAATGTCTAGTGGAGTAATGTATTTATTAGGTCTAAAGTATACACCTATTACAGCAACTTTAGGGGCTTTAGTTCTTGGTATGGGTACGGAAATGACAGTAATGTTAATGGAAAGGTATTTAGAAGAGAGAAAATCAGGAAAAGACAAAACAGAATCTATAGTAATAGCTGTTACCAAGATAGGAAAAGCTATAGTAGCATCAGGGCTTACTACCATAGGAGGATTTTCAGTGCTAATGGCTTCAGAATTTATAATACTAAAGGATTTTGGCTTAATGACAGTAATAAATATATCATTAGCTTTGATTAGCACCTTTATAATATTACCCCCAGTTTTAATATTACTTGATAGATTTCTCTTAAATAAAAAGGACATCAGAGATGTGTCGAACAAATAGAAATTAATATAGTGTTTTATTTGATTTAAATCACATTTAAAATAGATCTAAAGTGATAGAATGTTACTAACAAGTAATTAGAAGATTGGTTCTGCCCGTTATGTGGAGTACAAAATCAGATTTTGAAAAAGTAGAAGAGTAAAATTTATTATAACTATTGAGTAATAATTATTAACACCAATAATAAAATATGAAGGAGAAATGTAATGAATATTATTAGAATGAATGAAATTGAAGGCAAGAAGAACATGAGAGGCGTTGTAGCTAAACAACTTATAAGCCATGATAACACAAGAGTTATGAATTTGAATTTACAGCCTGGAGATGAAGTTCCCCAGCATAAGGTTCCTGTTGATGTATTTTTTTATGTTGTTTCTGGTAAAGGA
>JANZQE010000425.1:0-4761 GCA_038040705.1 Clostridium sp.
ATGTAAGGGCAGCTAAATAGCTCTAATGAAATTTTAAGATTGTCAATCTATAAAATAATGGAGGGATTTTTATGGGCACAACGGTTGCAGTGGTATTTATGATATCAAGCTTAGTATTGTCAATGATTCTGTAGGACATCCTATTTGATTAGTAATTTTAAGCTATTTAAATATAAAGAACAGATAAGTTTAAGGTAAATTAACAATAATATTAAAATATGTTCGCGAGGGATGAGATATGGATATTAAAACTAAAAAAATAATATCAATTGCTTCGATAATTCTTTTGATTATAACTACAGTTTCTTTATTTTATATGGTAAATACGTCTAGAGATTTAGAATTAAAGAGTGGCACTCACTTTTGTAAAATAGAAATTTCAAATGAAGATAACACAAAAATTTTTAACTGGAATATAGGTATATCTAATAATAAAACTAAAACTAGTATTATTGAAAATGAGTTTAATAATAAATTATTGGAAGAGTTCAGATCTACTCTCGGTAAGATGATTATAAAAAAATATAAAATATTTTACTTATTGTTATTTTCAATATTTGTTTCAATTGTTTTTGCATCTGTACAAAAGGATAGTCAATTGTATAAAAATAAGAATAATAAACTGGTTTTTCAAATATTTTTTATACTACTTATCATTTTTCTAATTTATAGAATTATCATTTCTTTTGTTGACTTAAATGGATTATATAAAGATATAAACTACTATTTTAAATTAATTTCATAAATTACGTTATTAAAAAAGTTATGTAAATCTGTTCAGCGTGGTCTACATGAGATATTGAGAGGAGTAATTTAAATGAACAATAGTAATACCATGAAGGTAATGATAATAAACAAATCTTGTTTTAACATATTTCCAGAATTGGAATCTGAAAGATTGAAATATAGGAAGGTAACTTCAGAGGATGTAGAAGATATATTTAATATTTATAGTGATCCTGAAGTTGCTAAATATGATTGGTATAAACCAATTGCTACTAAGGATGAGGCACTTTCTATAATAAATCGTTATGGGAAAGAATTTCGAAATAAAGAAGAGCTTACTTGGGGTGTGGCAAGAAAGTATGATAATAAGATTATTGGTTATTGCTGCTTAGGAAGTTTTAATGATGAGTCAAGAAGAAGTGAGATTGGCTATGGATTTAATCGTGATGAATGGAATAAAGGATATGCTACTGAAGCTATAAAAGTTTTAGTAGAATTCGGATTTGGTATTATGAACTTTAATAGAATAGAGGCCACTGTAACCCTTGGTAATGATGCTTCTGTAAAAGCTTTAAAGAAAGCTAACTTTCTTCAAGAAGGTATTGTTAGAGAAAGAACCATTATGAAGGGAAAGTTTGAGGATGATGTTATATTAGCCATAATAAGAAAAGATTATGGTCTATAAGCTACACTTCCCATTCAGCTTGGCTTTAAAAGATAGCCAAGCTGCACCTGCGGAGCTAAGCGAAATGTGTAAATTTATGACTTATAATCTATGTATAGGCTAAGAGTAAGCCCATCTCCAAGGCACATTCCATCACCAAGCGCGTCGTCCTAAGGTTCAGGAACATCGGCAACAAGAAACGTTAGGTGACATACAATGCATACATTCCTAGATTTAAATTAAATGCTATTTGAATTTAATCGATACAAATTTTGGGAACACAAATAAAACATAATTAATAAAACAAAAGGGAGGTAATGCTTTGAGTAATCGTAAATCAGATAAAACACAATTTGATATAATCTTAAAAAAGCATATTGTAATTATTTTAATTTTAGGTATTGGAATTGTTATTCTATCCCTTTTAATTAACTATAATAGCTTTTTCACAATATTTTTAATAGTAGATATTGCTGCATTAGTAATAGTAAGTGCAATTAATATAATAAAGATAATTAAAAATACTATAAAGTTATAATATTACTAAATCAGAAGAAAATTTTGAAGAGTTTGTTACTGATCTTAGTAACTCTAGTATCTATTTTAAAAATATTTTCCTGGTTTTGTTTGTTAATCTAAAAGATATGACTATGGCATTTTATCAGTACAAATTTTAAAAATAGGGAGACTGAAGTTAATGTCAATAGTTACGAGAAGTTTTGTTAAGTTACAGGCTATGGATAACATATGTTTATCGCTATTGCAACAGAAATTCGAGATATTATTTATATAGGAAGGGGCGAAACTTTTGATAAAAAATAATCTGAAATCACTATTGATACATGTATCAATAAGTATTATTTCGATCATTGTATTTTTTTTGTTTAATATGTCACAAGCAAAGTGGGCAACAGAGGAAGCGGCAAGAAACCATCATACTAGTATGATGGTTGTATCAGTTATTATGATTGCTGTAGCAGCTATTTTATACTATTCATTTGCAGGAATACGATTAATTAAGCAAGGAAACATATACAAAAATTTATTTTCTGTCAGCTTAACAGCAATATTAGGAGTACTTCTCTGGGCAGTTGCATTTAATACTGATAGGATAGGTCCAAGCACTATATTGTTAAATTCTCAATTGTGGCAGCATTATACTACGTATAATGGATATTCCTTATTTTTTATTTCTGAATCTGGTATTAATAATGTGTATGTGTTTTTACTCTTTTCTTTTATGCCTACAATAACTATGGCGACTGGATTAGGAAGAAAGAGAAGTTAGGATATATTGAATAAACAAAGAATTCAACATATCACATTAGATAACAAAAAAATCTCGTTCGCCTTGGCTAAAGAATGGCCAAGTTTTTAAATTTCGATGATTATAAAAAATTACAAAAAATAAGTATTTTAGTAATAAGGAGAATATTATGCATGAAATAGAGGTAAAAGGTATCTTATCAGCTCAAAATGGAATAAATATATACCGTGGCTGTACTCATGGCTGCATTTATTGTGACTCTAGAAGCAAATGTTATCAAATGCACCATGATTTTGAAAATATAGAGGTAAAGATTAATGCACCGAAAGTTTTAGAGGATGTCCTGCGAAGGAAAAGGAAGAAGTGTATGATAGGTACTGGGGCAATGAGCGACCCATACATTCACTTGGAAGAAAAATTGGGGAACACCAGAAAATGTATTGAGCTTATTGATTCTTATGGATTTGGACTGACCATACTGAGTAAGTCGTCAAGAATTTTAAGGGATCTGGATTTATTTAAAAAAATAAATGAGAAGACAAAGTGTGTAGTTCAAATGACGCTTACTACATATGATGAATCTTTGTGTAAAATCATAGAACCCAATGTTAGCACAACAAGAGAACGGTTTGAGGTGTTAAAGATAATGCGTGATAATGGAATTCCTACAGTAGTTTGGTTGAGTCCTATTTTACCATTTATCAATGATACAGAGGAAAATATTCGGGGAATACTGGATTATTGTATAGAGGCGAAGGTACATGGAATTATTTGTTTTGGAATGGGATTAACATTAAGAGAAGGAAATAGGGAATATTTCTATAAAAAGCTAGATGAACATTTTCCTGGAATGAAGGCTCGATATATAGAAAATTTCAACTATGCATATCAGATACCAAGCCCTAACAATGATAGGTTGATGAATATAGTGAAAAGAACTTGTAAATCCCATGGTATGTTGTGTGGTATTGAAGAATGCTTCAACTATCTTCATAAATTTGAAGAAAGAAATGATTATGAGCAGTTAATGCTACCTGGATTAGATTAGTTAGTGGAGAGGTAAATAACAGGTCACGGTCGTCAACAATATAACCAAGTAAAGTCTAGTGGCACATTGCAGCCGTCAAGATAAGAGATATCTAGCGTTTGTAACGTCTTGAGTACGAACTTTAGACGCAATTTAAATTGAAATATATTTATAAGAGGAGACATTTTATGAAAGAGTATTTTTTAAAGAAAACTAATTGTATGCTTCGCTATAATGATTTTTTAGGTGGCGAAATTCCGATTATATTTATTCATGGACTTGGTTGTGCTGGCTCGTTTGATTATCCCCAAGTTGCTACACAAAAGGCTTTGAAAAAACATCGTTGCATCTTAATAGACCTTTTGGGTTCAGGATACAGTGACAAGCCTGATAATTTTGGTTATACCGTTAAAGAGCACGCAGAATATTTAGTAGAATTTATTGATTCTCTAAAAATAGATTCATTTATCTTATTTGGCCATAGTTTAGGTGGTGCAGTTGCGCTATCTTTGGCTGACATGTGCAAACAGAAAATTTCTAAGATTGTACTAAGTGAATCAAATCTAGATAAAAGTGTTGAAGGTTCAACAAGTAAGTATATTTCTAATTTTGATTTGCAGGAATTCATTAGTAATGGATTTCATAGATTAGTTCAGAATAGCAAAGCAAGTGGAAATGAGATGTGGGCAGCATCATTATCTATTTGCTCACCTAAGGCTACATATTTGATATCGAAATCCGCATCAAAAGGTCAAGATCCATCATGGAGAGAAATATTATACTCACTTGAATGTCCTAAAACATTTATTTTTGGAGAGACCTCGTTGCCTGATCCAGATATGCAGGTGCTCTCTGAACATGGTATTAAAATTGAAATTGTAGAGTTTTAAACTCCCGCGAAGCCCGCAGATCAAAATACATTTTTGGAGACTAAAGAATGCCAAGTATACAATTTGGTAAGGTGGAAACTATTGTCAAATCGCAACATGCGCTTCCGACCCCACTTTTTAAAGAGATCAAACCTTCAGCCCCAGTACCACTAACTTCTCTTGGTCCTTTGAGACCTGCAGTTGAAGC
>JANZQE010000426.1:0-4780 GCA_038040705.1 Clostridium sp.
GGCATATCTAGTAAAGAATATGATATTAAAGCTTACTCTCAAGACCCAGAGTCTGTAAAGAAAAGAACCATGTATGCAACTTCTGTTGCTGAAGATATGTTTGCTAGGGAACAAATGCAAGCAGCTCAACAAAGTTTAGGTATAGACTTACAGAGAACTTCACTACCTCCAGATGAAATACCTAGAACTCAAGAAGAACTAGAGTTACATTTACAGTTAAGTTATAAACAATCAATAGAGATTGCAGAAGAAGAAGCTATAACAACTACACTAGCTAAAAATAAATGGGAATTAACTAAGCGTAGATTAAACGAAGACTTAGTAGTTTGTGGTATTTCTTGTGCTAAAACAAGTTTTAATACAGCGAATGGTATAACTTTAGATTATGTTGATCCAGCTTACTTAATTTATTCATACACTGAAGATCCTAATTTTCAAGATATATACTACGTAGGTGAAGTAAAGTCTATAACTATACCTGAACTAAAAAAACAATTTCCAGATATTTCAGAAGAAGAATTGCAAAGAATTCAAGAAATGCCTGGCAACAAACAATATATAACTTGCTGGGGTAATTACGATAACAATACTGTTCAGGTTATGTATTTTGAATACAAAACTTATATGAACCAAGTTTTTAAGTTAAAGATAACTGAAAACGGTTTAGAAAAAATAATAGAAAAAACAGACGAATTTAATCCTCCACCTAATGACGGATTTGAAAGAGTAAGTAGGTCAATAGAAGTTTTATACACTGGCGCTAAGGTGTTAGGAACGAATACTATGCTTAAGTGGCAATTAGCAGAGAACATGACTAGACCATCGGCAGACACTACTAAGGTAGAGATGAACTACGCTAGTGTTGCACCTAGAATGTACTAGGGCAAAATAGAGTCTATTGTAAGTAGATGCACAGGTTTTGCAGACATGATACAGTTAACACATTTAAAAATGCAACAGGTGTTATCTAGAATGGTTCCAGATGGAGTATTCTTAGATATGGACGGATTAGCTGAGGTTGATCTTGGTAATGGAACTAACTATAATCCAGCAGAAGCATTAAACATGTATTTCCAAACAGGTTCTATAGTTGGTAGATCACTTACACAGGATGGAGATCCTAACAGAGGTAGAATTCCAATACAAGAATTACAATCATCAGCTAGTGGTCAAAAATTAGCTGCTCTAATTCAAACGTATCAATACTACCTACAAATGATACGTGATGTAACAGGGCTTAATGAAGCTAGAGACGGTAGCTTGCCAGACAAAGACGCTTTAGTTGGTCTTGCAAAAATGGCTGCTAATCAATCAAACATAGCTACTAAACATATAAATCAAGGTAGTTTATATATTGCTTTAAGAATATGTGAAAATATTTCTTTAAAAATAGCAGATGTATTAAGATTTCCTTTAACAGCAAACGCTCTAATAGAAGGTATATCGGTATACAATGTAGAAACTCTTAGAGAGATATCAAATTTAAACTTACATGATTTTGGCATATTCCTAGAATTAGAACCTGATGATGAAGAGAAAGCAGCGTTAGAGCAAAACATACAAATAGCTTTGCAGTCGGGTGGTATAGATTTAGAAGACGCTATAGATATACGTCAAATAAAAAATCTTAAACTAGCTAATCAATTATTAAAGCAAAGACGTAAGAAAAAAATAGAAAGAGAACAAAACCAACAGCAAGCTATGATAGCTGCTCAAGGAGAAGCTCAATCAAGAACAGCAGAGCAAACAGCGCTAGTAGAAACACAAAAGCAACAAGCTTTAACTTCTCAAAAAGTTAGCATAGAACAAGCTAAGTCTCAATTTGAAATGCAAAGAATGCAAACAGAGATGCAAATAAAAGCTCAATTAATGCAGCAAGAATTTGGATATCAAATGCAGCTAGCACAAGTAAAGACTGGAGCAGAAGGTTCTAAAGAAAGTGAAATAGAAAATCGCAAAGACAAGAGGTTAAAGATGCAAGGTACTCAACAGAGTAAATTAATTCAACAACGTCAAAACGATTCTAACCCTGTAGATTTTGAAACCTCAGGAGGAAGTGAACTTGGATTCAACATAGAAGAGTTGATGCCTAAGATTTAATTAATTATATAATATTTTATCATGTCAGAAGAAACAAAAACAAATGAACCTGTTAAGCAGGAAGGTGAGTTTAAAATTAAAAAGAAAACTCCTAAAAAACTTGGACACTTAAGTGGAAACGATCCAGTTAAAGTAGACTTAACCAAACCAGAGGCTACTGGAGATATCACCCCAGACCTTATAAAGGTTAATATTCCTAGTGAGTTAATCAAAAAAGAAGAAGACAACAATGCCATTCGTATCGGAGAAACAGGAGAAATTCCTGAAAATAAACAAACCGGAGATTTGGTTGAAGTGGACAAACAAATACAAGAGCCCAGCGCGATTGTTGAAGAAGTCTCTCCCATCCAAGAAATAACCGATGAAGAAGTCAAAGAGGTTAAGCAAGAAATAAAAGAAGCTATTAGAGATAAAGAGGTTCTAGGAAAAGCTTTACCTGAAAATGTAGAAAAACTTGTTACTTTCATGGAAGAAACAGGCGGATCATTACAAGACTACGTAGCATTAAACAAAGACTACTCTAAGCTAAATAGCTCAGAAGTATTAAAAGAATATTATCTTAAATCTAAACCACACTTAGAACTAGACGAAATAGCTTTCCTTATGGAAGACAATTTTAAGTTTGATGAAGATGTAGATGAAGACCGTGAAATCCGTAAAAAGAAACTAGCGTTTAAAGAAGAAGTTGCAAAAGCAAAACAATACTTAGAAGGTTCTAAGAGTAAATACTACGATGAGATCAAGTTGAGACCAGGCGTAACTCAAGAACAACAACAAGCATTAAGCTTTTACGACCAATACAAGGCGCAGCAAGAAAAAGCGCAACAACAACACGGTGATTTTAGAGATCGTACTAAAAAACTATTCAACCAAGATTTCAAAGGTTTTGATTTTAATGTTGGAGAAAAAAAATTTAGATATGGTGTTAAAAATCCAGATAAAGTTGCTGAAACCCAGGTGGATGTTCAAAATTTCGTCAGTAAATATTTAGATAAAGACGGGAATATGGTTGATCCAGCAGGGTATCATAAAGCTATGTACGCTGCGATGAACTCTGATAAAATAGCTCATCATTTTTATGAACAAGGAAGAGCTGATGGCATTAAAAATGTTATCACTAATTCCAAAAACCCTACATCAGACAAGCCTAGGCAAGCTGCCGGTGAAGTTTTTATAGGGGGAATGAAAGTAAAATCGATTAGCGGGTTAGATTCATCAAAACTTAAAATACGAACAAAAAAATTTAACTAATTAAAAATTAAAAATTATGGCTTTAAATCCACAGTTTGGGACAATTTTACCTTCTCAAACTCAACAAATTTTACAGCAAAACTATCTTCAATTTGATGGTGCAGCTGGCGGTAACTTTGCTCAGCAATACTTACCAGAGCTTTACGAAGCTGAAGTAGAAAGATAAGGAAACAGAACGTTATCAGGTTTCTTAAGAATGGTTGGCGCTGAAATGCCAATGACATCTGATCAAGTAATTTGGTCGGAACAAAACAGACTACATATATCATATGATAATTGTACTATAGCTGCAAACGGATTAGATATCGATGTAACAGCTGGTGGAACAATCGCGGTAACTAACGTTATCTCGCCTGCTTCAACAGTAGTTATTATGGATGATTTTGGTGGTGAAGTAAAAGCATTTGTTAATGCTTCTCAAACTGCTACAGGTATTGTATCGGTACAACCTTATGCATTTACAGATTTACAAGCGGTAGGAGCTACTGGAGCTGGGCTTGTTGGTACTGTAAAAATATTTGTTTATGGTTCTGATTATCAAAAAGGACAAAGTGCTGTTGGTGCTGCGGCTGGAGCTAATGCTATTGCTGCTGCTAACCCTATGGTTACTGTGAATCCTGCATTTACTACTTTCAGTAACAATCCTATTATCGTAAGAAGTCAATACTCTATTAACGGTTCTGACACTGCTCAGATCGGTTGGGTAGAAGTTGCTACTGAAGACGGAACTGGAGGTTACTTATGGTATTTAAAAGCTGAGTCTGAAACAAGATTACGTTTTGAAGATTACTTAGAAATGTCAATGGTTGAAGGTGAACTTAAAACTGCCGCATCTCCTATCGCTGGAGCTGTTGGTGCAGGTATCATTGGTACTGAAGGTTTATTCGCTGCTATTCAAGCTCGTGGAAACGTAGAAGTAGGATTTACTGCTGCTGCTGGTATCGATTCTTTCGATGCTATTCTTAAGAACTTAGATACTCAGGGAGCTATTGAAGAAAACATGTTATTCTTGAACAGAAATACTGCTCTTGATTTTGATGATATGTTAGCTTCTATCTCTGGAGGATACGCTGGTGGAACTGCTTTTGGTTTATTTGAAAATTCAGAAGAAATGGCTTTAAATCTTGGATTCTCAGGATTTAGAAGAGGTTCTTATGATTTCTATAAAACAGACTGGAAATACTTAAACGACGCTTCTACGCGTGGTGCAATGACTGGACCTGCTTCTATTGAAGGAGTATTAGTTCCTGCAGGTACTTCTACTGTTTATGACCAAATTTTAGGTACAAACATTAGACGTCCTTTCTTACACGTAAGATATAGAGCTTCTCAAGCAGATGACAGAAGAATGAAATCATGGCTAACAGGTTCTGTTGGTGGTGCATTTACTTCTACGTTAGATGCAATGGAAGTAAACTTCTTATCTGAA
>JANZQE010000427.1:0-2695 GCA_038040705.1 Clostridium sp.
GTTACAGTTTTAGGTATAGCACTTATATCAGTGAAGAGATTAGGAAATGATTTTGTTGATGTCACGATAAATGATAAGATTATAAGCTTATTTAATGCGCATAAACATACGGTTATGGATGTAATGGTGCAAGAAGGTATAAATCCCAAGATATTAATAGGCAAGAATGGTAAGAATATTAGATTCACAGTAGATGGTATAAAAAGAGTGTCATTTGGGACTCTTGCTAAAGGGGCGGAAATAAAGATAAATAACTCCACTGCAAATATTGATTCTACGGTAATAGAAGGAGACGTTATAGATGTTTCTTTCTGCATAGATGGAAAAACTGCTGAGCCTAAAATTACGGATTTTGTAAAGAACATTCAAGCTGTGAGTTTTTATTTTGAGGATATAATACGAAATATAGAACCTGTAGCATTCATTAATGGAAAGAGAGTTTTAATAAATGCAATAATTAAAGAAGATGATGATATAAATATAGAATTTCCAGCCACAATTCAGAAATATATAAAATATTTTGGAAGTGGAGAAAGTAATTTAACTTTTATGATGGAGGATAAAGAACTTCATAAGGATTACGTTATTAAAGAAGGAGATAGAATATATAGTGTAACCTTAAAAAATGAAAATCCTTACGAATATGTCAATGTTAATGATGTGCATAATAAATTAGACTTAGGGATTAAAGATCTTGTTGTTGAGGTAAATAAAAAGATAATAACTCTTAAAAATAAAGAAAAATATATATTTGTGGATATATTTAGCTATGTAGATTTTGATTTGTCAAAATCAAGAGGAAACCTAATACTGACACTAAATGAAAGTAAAGCTAGTTATTATCAGCCACTGAATAGTGGAGATATAATTCGAATATATTGGGAAAAATAATATTAGTTCTTTAGTCAATTAATAAGTAAAGAGGTGTGTAAAACGTGAATTTTTTAGAGATGGCAGAAAATATTCATAGTCAGTTAATAGATATAAGGCGCGACCTTCATAAGAATCCGGAACTAGGCTTTGATTTATTTAGAACCTCGCAAAAGGTAAAAGAATTTTTACAAGCAGAAGGTATTGAATATTACGCGGTAGCGGGAACTGGAATCTGCGCTATTATTCGTGGCATGGGCGAAAAGACAGTTGCTTTAAGGGCAGATATGGATGCACTTCCGTTGGATGACAAGAAAACGTGTGATTACTCCTCTGAGGTTAAAGGCAAAATGCATGCTTGTGGGCATGACGCTCATACCACTATACTTCTAGGTGCAGCCAAAATATTAAACAGTATGAGAGATAAAATCCCAGGTAATGTTAAACTATTCTTTGAGCCAGCAGAAGAAACTACTGGTGGGTCAAGGATTATGATTAAAGAGGGAGTACTTGAAAGTCCTAATGTGGATGCTATTATTGGACTTCATGTAGAAGAGTGGTTAGAGGCAGGGACAGTTGGTTTAAAAAGAGGTGTGGCATATGCAGCATCCAATCCATTTACTATAAAAATAATAGGTAAAGGTGGACATGGGGCAAGACCACATATGACAATTGATCCTATTGTAATAGCTAGTAGTGTTATTACTTCTCTTCAAAATATTATAAGTAGGGAAATTGACCCTACAGAACCTGCAGTACTCACTATAGGGTCTATTCATGGAGGGACAGCTGAAAATATCATACCAGAAGAAGTGATAATAGCTGGAATTATTAGGACTACTAGCAGTGAGAATAGGGAGTACTTAAAGACTAGGTTAATTCAAGTAGTAGAAGGCATAGTTACGTCTATGAGGGGGAAATGTGAAATAGATATTGTGGAAAGTTACCCTTGTCTTTACAATAATGATAAGCTGGCAGGAATGTTTGAAATTTTGGCAAGTGAAGTCATCGGGGAGGATAATGTTTACAAATTAGAAAATCCTACTATGGGTGGGGAAAGCTTTTCTTATTTCTCCATGGAAAGACCATCACTATTTTATTTTTTAGGAAGTGGAAATGTAGAAAAAGGTATAGTACATCCTGCTCATGGTAATCTATTTGATATAGATGAGAGCTGTTTATCTATAGGAGTAGCCATGCAATGCAAGCTAGCTTACGAATTTTTATTGGATTTGTAACGATATTAGTATATAATTGATGCTTGATGTGATTTTTTTAAAAGTGTAAGGTGATTTATTAGAAATAAATTGGATTATAAGCGGAAGTCGTCATTATATAGAAAGTAAATAGGAGGAAACATATGAGAATAGAGATCGGAGCAAATGAAGCAGGACAAAGAACGGATAAATTCATGAGAAAAGTACTAGGTGATGTACCATTAAGTAAAATATATAAAGCCTTTAGAAAAGGGGATATTAGGGTTAATGGTAATAAAATCAAGGAAAAACATTCTTTAGTACAAGGTGATATAGTTGAAACAAAATATATTACAAGTGAGTTTAAAAAAGAAGAATTTATTAGAATTGATAATAATCTAAAAATAACCTTTGAGGATGCTAATATATTAATGGTGGAAAAGTGGCCTGGAGTTTTAGTTCATTCTGATAAAAAGGGTGGAGAAGCTACTTTAGTAGATTATGTTCTTTCTTATTTGTTTGACAAAGGAGACTATAGGCCTGAAAATGAAATAACATTTACGCCAGCACCTTGTAATAGGCTAGACAGAAATACTTCAGGTATTGTTATGTTTGGTAAAAACTTTAAC
>JANZQE010000428.1:0-7323 GCA_038040705.1 Clostridium sp.
ATATAAACACTTACAAAAGGCTATAGAAAATGCTGAAAAGTTAGGATTTACAAATGGTGCTGCTCTATATCCTATGGTAACAATGAATGGAGAAGAATGCCATAATGAATGGGAAATAACATTTGAAGAAATTCATAGAAATGGTGCTATAGCTTATGCTATTTATAATTATGTAAACTACACTGGTGTTAAGTCTTGTCTTGCTGAGTTTTGTTTTGAGGTGCTAGTGGCTATATCAAGGTTCTGGGCTCAAAGAGCTACTTTTTCAAAAAATATAAATAAATATGTAATTTTAGGTGTTACTGGGCCTAATGAATATGAAAACAATGTAAATAACAACTGGTATACTAATAAAATTGCCTGTTGGACTCTAAAATATACCCTAGAAGTTATAGATTATTTAAGTGAAACTGAACCTGAAAAATTTAATGAACTAATAAAAAAAATTAATTTTAAAAATGATGAAATAACTACTTGGAAGAATATTATTCAAAACATGTATTACCCTTATGATGAAAAACTTGGAATTTTCCTTCAACAAGACGGTTATATGGATAAAGAGCAGACATTAGTTGTGGACCTAGATAAAAAGCACTTACCATTAAATCAAAAATGGTCATGGGACAGAGTGCTGCGGTCATGTTTTATAAAGCAAGCTGATGTACTTCAAGGCATTTATTTATTTGAAGATGAATATGACACCGCTACGATCAGAAAAAATTATGATTTTTACGAGGCTAGAACTGTACACGAGTCTTCCCTGTCACCTTGCATTCATACTATTTTAGCAGCCAAAATTGGAAACCATGATAAAGCTTATGAAATGTATTTAAGGGCTTCTAGGCTTGACCTTGATAACTATAACAACGACACAAATGACGGCTGCCACACAACTAGTATGGCTGGAACGTGGATGGCTGTAGTACCTGGGTTTGGAGGACTCAGAGTTAGACATAACAAACTTATTTTAGCTCCATTCATTCCGAAGAATTGGAGTTCATGCTCCTTCAAAATAATGTTTAGGGGTGCACTTTTAAATATAAAAGTTACTAAAACTCTTCTTGAAATTCGAAATGAAAATGATTTAGGTGTCAATTTGTCAGTATTTAACATTGAATATTTCCTGAGTGCAAAGGGTTCTCTTCAAATTACATTACAATAAGTTATATTTATAATATTCTGAGCTTATATTTTATAACTTCCAATCATATAATATAATTATATAATTGCGAAGAAGATGATAATATGATTCAGGATACAAATTATTATATTAGATTAAATACTAGGGTTGAAAAAATACTTAGAACATCTGAATTTTTAGGTTCCGGTCACAATGGTATAGTTTACTTACTTCCCGACAATAGAGTAATTAAAATTTTCAAAAATAAGAAAGTTTGTGAGACGGAATACAATATTTTTAGGAGAACTAAAGGAAGCAAATACTTTCCTAAAGTTTATGAACGTGGTTCTTACTATATTATAAGAGATTATGCAAGTGGACAGCGCCTGGATAAATATATTAAAAGGCATGGCATCAATAGTCAAATATCTCGTAATATAGTAAACCTTATTTGCGAATTCAAGAAGCTTAAATTTAACAAACTAGATATTAGGTGTAAGGATTTATACTTGAAGGAAGATTTTTCAATTATGGTCATTGATCCCAAAAACAATTATACAAAAAAAGTAATTTACCCTAGACATTTAATGAAAGGTCTGAATAGATTAGGTGTCGTTGATGAGTTTTTATCAGTAGTACACCAGGAAAATTTTAATCTCTATAAATTGTGGAACTTTAGATTTAAACAGTATCTAGAAAAAAACATAAAATAATAAGAGAGGCTGTAATTTATAAAAATTACAGCCTCTCTTATTATTTTACTATTGTAATACATCTAATTGTCTTAGTTCGTCTAAAAATTGTTCGAAATTTAGTACCCTTGAAGAATCTAATATGATTTTTGCATTTCGCATCATCCTTTTATCTTCAGTTACAAGTGTATAGTCTTCATTTTTTTCGCAAAGATTTATTAAACTATAGTCATTTATAGAAATTTTATCTCCATTGTTAAAATATATATTTTTATTCTGCTCATATTTAATAAGACCGCTTTCTATTGCTTCTTCAGCATAGCTATCACTAGTGTTAGTTATAATATGACCTAATAATTTCATGAATTTAGTTGATAGTACAAAATCTTTATTAAATTTTATATACTCTTTTACAGACAACTCTCCAGCTATATCCTGAGATATTTTGAAATCGATATATTCTGTAGTTTCAATAGCATCAAGTAAACCAGGATATTTACTCCACACTTTTATAACTATATTGGCATCTAATAAATATTCTTTACAAATCATTTTTTTATCTCCTTTTACAAGTAAATCTATATTAGATTTTCAATAAAAAGATATTTGTATTCATTTTACCCTACATCTTGAAGCACACCTACAATTAGCATTTTTTATATTATATTCATTAATAAATAAAAGGTTAACTTTAATTATAGCTATAGCTGTTTTCACCTTGATAATTTCGAATAATGGCACTATAATTTAAATAGTAATAATTCATTTGTTTAATATAACTACAAGGAGGACAAAATGTTTGATATAAGCTATAAACCAACGGATAAAACACTTTGGAGTGGAAGAATTGATAGTGAGAGTAATTTTGATGCCTTTAGATGGCATCAATGGGTGAAAATAATAGATTTACGAGAAAATAATTTGATTCCATTCAAGGGTACGCTCGGATTTGCATTTATAGGGTTTTGTTGTGATACAGGTGTTAAACGTAATAATGGCAGAGTTGGTGCTGCGAATGGACCAGAAAGTATTAGACGAGAACTTGCTAATCTTCCTTGCCGGTTTTCTGAAGAAGTAAAACTTTTTGATGCAGGCAACATATATTGTGAAAATATAACACTAGAAGAAAGTCAAGATTTACTTTCTAATGCAATACAAAAAATTCTAAACCTAAACCTTTTCCCAATTGTTTTAGGGGGGGGACATGAAATAGCTTTTGGTCATTACACTGGCATATTGAATTATTTAAAAGAAAAAAATAATAAGCCGAGTATTGGTATAATAAATTTTGATGCTCACTTTGACCTTAGACCTTATCCTACTGGTGGGAGCTCTGGTACTATGTTTAGGCAAATAGCAGATGTATGCAAAACAGACGATTTAAAGTATTCTTATCTATGTATTGGAGTTCAAAAACATAGTAATACTATTGATTTATTTAAAACAGCGGATAAGCTTGGAGCAGAGTATATATTAGCAAAAGATATTGTAGATAGTGATATTTCGAATGTATTCGATAAATTGGATAAGTTTATAGAAACTCAAGATAACATATACATAACCATATGTTCCGATGTGTTTTCAACAGCATATGCACCTGGTGTAAGTTCCTCGCAACCTTTAGGACTTGACCCAGAAAGAGTATTAAAGTTCCTGAGGTATATCTTAAAGTCTAATAAGGTGGTTAGTTTTGACATAGCAGAAGTCTCACCAAGATTTGATCAGGACAATATTACTGCAAATTTAGCAGCAGTATTGATTTTTTCCATAGTTAATTCCCTATGCGAAATTCATAATTTAGATTTATAGACCAAACAATTCACCAAGGTAGGAGTTGTTTCTTTGCAATTTATAAATAAAACTATAGAAGTGCAAGTGTTTCTAAAAGGTAGCAAGCAAGCCGTTATTTATAAAGGTGACAGAATTGATGTGTTAGATTTCGAAATGAACGGAATTAAATATAAGCAAATAAGATATTTTAGAAAAGGACTCAGTAAAAGTGAACTAGTAGAAGAAGAAGCTATAAATAAAATAGTTAAATTGGAGATATAATAAAACCTACATCCCGGTTGTGGATGTAGGTTTTATTATATCTTTATATTTTCTATATATCTTTCTATTTTCTTTTTTTATTTTTCGCTTTGTTTTTGTTATCTTGTCTACTACCAAAATTCGATTTAGTACTGGGACCAACAGGTTTGTTTTTCTTTTTATTGGTCCTGTCTATTGGGTTATCTGAACTTTTAACTTTTATGTTTTTCCCACTATCCTTTGTTTTTATCCGCGAGTTACTGGAATGTTCATTATTTTTCTTTCCTCTTGGTTTTATTAAACACTTAGGTCCAAAACCAATGAGATCTTCTCTATTTGCCTGCGTTAGTGCTTCATATACTAAATCATATTTCATTGGATCTTTATATTGAAGTAAAGCTCTTTGCATGGCTTTTTCATGCTTGGTTTTAGGTACATAAACTTCTTGCATAGTATTTGGATCAAGACCCGTATAATACATAGTTGTTGAAGGTGTACCTGGGGTTGGACAAAAATCCTGAACCTGTTCAGGTTGGTAATTAATATCTCTAAGGTATTCTGCTAGTTCTACTGCTGAACTTATTGTACATCCTGGGTGACTAGACATTAAATAAGGTATAAGATATTGTTTTTTTTCTATTTTCTCAGTTGCCTTATAAAACTTTTCTCTGAATTTATCATAAGTTTTGCCTGCTGGTTTTCCCATGAATTTTAAAACTTTATGAGAAACATGCTCTGGCGCGACCTTTAGTTGACCACTAACATGGTGCTTAATAAGTTCATTAAAAAAGGTTTCATTTTTGTCTGCCATAATATAATCATATCTGAGACCTGACCTTACAAAAACTTTTTTAACATTTGGCAATTCTCTAAGCGATCGAAGAACACCTAAATACTCCATATGATCAACTTTTAAATTTTTGCAGGGACTAGGATGCAAGCATTGCTTATCTTTACAAACACCTTCTTTTAATTGTTTATCGCATGCAGGTTGCCTAAAATTAGCCGTAGGACCTCCTACATCATGAATATATCCTTTGAAGTCTTTAAGTTTTGTAATCTCTATTGCTTCTTGAACTATTGAATTTTCACTTCTACTTTGCACAATTCTACCTTGATGAAAAGTTATAGCACAGAAAGCACAGCTACCAAAACACCCTCTTGAACTAACTAAACTAAACTGAACTTCCTCTATAGCCGGTATTCCTCCGAGCTCTTCATAAATAGGATGGTAATTTTTTTGATACGGCAAGCTATAAACAGCATCCAATTCTTCTCTAGTAAGTGGCATTTCTGGTTTGTTTTGCACTAGATATTTATTAGTATGCTTTTGTACTATAATGCCACCCCTAATAGGATCTTGTTCATCATATTGTATTTTAAAAGCCTGTGCATATTTTTTCATATCAGTGCAAACTTCTTTATAAGAGGCTATTTCAACATAGTCACCTATACTTTCTATATCCTCTGTAACATAAGATGTTCCAAGCACCTGTGTTATGGCTTTTATATCTATACCCTCATTTAATTTATTTGCAACGTTAACGATTTGCTTCTCACCCATACCAAATATTAGCAAATCGGCTCCACTATCAATTAACATAGATTTACGTACCTTATCACTCCAATAATCATAGTGTGCAAACCTTCTTAGACTTGCTTCTATGCCACCAATTACAATAGGAATACCTTTATAAGCTTCTCTTATTTTATTGCAGTAAACTATAGTTGCTCTGTCGGGTCTAAGTCCCATCTTCGCACCAGGAGAATACAGATCTTTTTCTCTTAGCTTCTTACTCACTGTATAATGATTAACCATAGAATCCATATTTCCAGAATTAACCAAAAACCCTAGTCTTGGTTTGCCTAGCTTTTTAAAATCTTCAGTGCTCTTCCAATCAGGTTGTGCTATTATTCCTACTTTATATCCTTCATTTTCTAAAACTCTTGAAATAATTGCCGCTCCAAAACTATGATGATCTACATATGCATCGCCAGTAACTAAAATAAAATCCAATTCAGCCCAACCTCTATCTATAATATCACTTTTACTAATAGGTAAATATTTATTATCCTTCATTATTCCCACCTTCTTTTGTTATAATCGTAAATTTTAATATCTAATTCAAAATACAATTATATCATTGTTTGCGATTTATTTCTTTGTAAATAATAAATTAAAAATATAGTTTGCATCTATCTTCGATATTACTAAATGAGCCAGCTTTAGATTCTAATACTGCCCTAGCACCTATTACCTTGGTAACAACTTGTCCTGGTCTTAAATTTTCTATTTTTTTAATAACCTGCATGTATTCATCCAGGAACAAAACATCAATACTAAATTTCATGAAAAATGTATGGATACTATTACATGGATTTAGAAGAATAGCGTTATGATGAGGTGTTTTTCTAAACATATACCCAAAGAGCCTTTTACCAAATGAGTCAGCTATGAATACAGCGGGGATTGTTTCATCATTATATTTTAAAGTTTTAATCATTTCACCCCTCCTAGAGTATATCCATGATTTTAAGAATAGCCGGGCCTAGAATTACAATGAATATAGAAGGAAAAATAAAAAATATAAGTGGGAATAACATCTTTATAGGCGCTTTCATCGCCTTTTCTCTTGCCATTTGCGTTCTATGTTCTCGTAAGGCTACGGACTCAACTCGTAACACATTTGAAAGACCAACACCTAAATCATCAGCTTGAATTAAAGATGTTAGTAGCATAGATAGTTCTTTTACTTCACACCTTTCACTCATATTCTTAAGTGCTACTTTTCTTTGTATTCCCATACGTATTTCTTTGAGCGTTTTTGCAAATTCATCACATAACTCTCCACTTATGTTCATAATAACCCTTGACATGGCACCATCAAAAGACAACCCAGCTTCAACACTTACTGTTATTAAATCAAGTGTATATGGTAATTCCCTTACAATCATTTTCTTTCTTGTATTTATTCTTTTTGAAAGATAGAAGTTAAAACAAGTGCTAATAAGAAGCATTATAATCAAAGCAAAGAGAAGTGACTTAATAAAACTAGCTGTGCTTAAATAGATTAATAATCCAAATAATATTGAAAAAATCAACATAATCATAATTCTAGTATATAGCCAATTTTCAGGGGTGCTACTTTTTAATAATCCTGCCTTTTCTAATTTTTTCTTAAGTATATTAATTTTGCGTCTTGGCGTTGCTTTTATTAGGAATTTACTTATTCGCTCATAAAAAGGTGTAAGCGCTCTTTGTGAGAAAGATGTTTTATCAATATCTAATCTAGTATCAGTATCAATATTTTTTATTTGCTTTATTCTGGACCCAACGATTATCTTATTTTTACTTAGAATAAGCATAGTTCCATATGAAATCATTAAGAAAGCTATAAAGCAGATAAATAATAAAATATATAGCAATGTTATCACCTCAACCATTATTTGTATTTTCTTTATACATCAATTTTAATAATC
>JANZQE010000429.1:0-3856 GCA_038040705.1 Clostridium sp.
ACCTTTAATGGGTTGTTCTCTTTAGGTTAATTTTTAATGAACTACGGGGAAGTCTTTTTAAAAGACTGTTAGAATAACCTAACTACAGTACCTACACTCGCATAATTGAAAAGGTCCTCCACATCACTTGCATACATTCTCACACAACCGTTTGAGGCAGCTGTACCTATTGAAGGGGGATTATTGGTGCCGTGTATGCCGTAATGGGGTTTTGACAAGCCCATCCACCTCGACCCAAAAGGTCCTCCAGGATTAACCTGTTTGTTTACTATGGTAAAGGTTCCTTTAGGGGTAGGTGTTGTAGGTTTACCTACGGCGACGGGATACGCCTTAAAAAACATCCCATTTCGGTACAAGGTGAGAGTTTTTGCCATAGTATTTATAGTAATTCTAAAAGGAATTGGCGTAATAGGCATACATATTACTAGCCCTTCATACAAATTAGTAGGAGCTACTCCGGGGTTTACATTTAATAAGCTCTGAAGGGGTATATTAAATGTTTTTGCGATTGAGGCAAAAGTTTCGCCTTTTCGGATAACATATGTGTTAAGAATCGGGCACACTGGCTGTACTGTTTTTTCTTGTGATATACAAATACCCTGCCCTATTCGTAAATTCTCGGGAACAATGTTTGGATTTACCAAGAGAATAGATTCTATAGTAGTATTAAATTTATTAGCAATAGCGGCTAATGTATCTCCTTTTTTCACTTCGTATGGTGAGGTTCCTATAGGGCATGTAGGAGCCTGTGGCTGTTGAGTAGGTATACAAACCACTTGGCCTACCCTCAAATTTTCAGGACTGATACTTGGGTTTGATGAAATAATTGCAGCAAGTGTTGTATTAAATTTGCTTGCAATTTTATACAACGTATCACCAGGTTGTACTGCATATGCCAACGTGTTTGCAGGACATTGACGATTTGACATCACAGTATCCTTACCGTTGTAACTACAGGTATAAGGTTAAAGAGCTCGCTTACATCTCTGTTGGACAACACAATGCTACGACCCTCTGATACGTTTTCAATGAATTGCGGATTATTCGTACCCTGTATACCGAAACCGGGTTCAGAAAGTCCAAGCCATCTTGCACCACGGGTTACCCCGGGATCTACCTGTTTATTTACTACTTTGAAAGTACCTCTAGGAACTGGGGCTAAAGGATTCTCAAGCCCGATTCTGTATGTTTTAAACACAGTTGCGTTTCGGTATACTACAAGCTGGCCTTCACCTACGTTAATTTCAACGTATACAAGAGGAGGTGTAACAGGTATGCATAATATCTGATCTAAATACAAATCATCAGGTTCGATTCCATAGTTTGAATATAGCAGCTGCTGGGCTGTAATATTAAAGTAGTTTGCTATCGAGCTTAGGCTATCTCCTTCAACCACAACATAGTAATTAGTTGTCGGGCAAGATGGATACATCTGAAGTTTTAGAGGGACGCAAATTTGCTGCCCTATCTGTAAAGAATTCGGGTTAATACCCGGATTTGACTGGACGATATCTTGTACAGTGGTATTGTAGAAAAAGGCTATATTTCCCAAAGTATCTTTCTCTCTGACGATATAAGGTACTGAGCCAGAAGGACACTGGTTGTCGGGATTTCGATAGATCATATTTATCACCTCAAAAGTAGAATATATTTCCATTGTATTCTATTTAATTTGAATGTGTTCCCAAATTAGCACTCTTCCAATCTCTTAAGAAATCAACTTTATATAGATTTGGGTATAAAATAGCAGTCAAATCAATAAATTGATTTGACTGCTATTTTATAAAACATATTAATTTATAAACTATTTATGCTTTCCATAAGCCGTGAATATTACAATATTCACGTACGCTTAAAACTTCTTCATTTATAAGAAATAGAGCTTGAGGTATTGCTCCAGGCTTTAGATGTTTTCTATATAGTTTTTTAGCAGTTTGAACCTCTATCCATTCGATATAATGTTCCTCTAACATTGGATGTTCAACAGCACCGACTTTAACGAGAACGCCACCTTTAACATTTTCAACAACTGGCACATGTTTTTCTTTTGCTGCATCTACGGTATTTTCAACTTGTAATGTCATTGATTGTCCGCAACAAACTAAAACGCCACCACTTTCATGTACAATCTCAACCATGTTACCACATAGTTCGCATTTATAGACTTGTTTAAGTTTAGTCATTACTATCCCTCCATCCTTATATTTTAATTAGACTACTTAACTTTAACGTTAATTGCACAATATAAGAATAGTCTGACAGATGAATATTTTTATGGGCTGCCAGCCCATTTACTATTTTTAATAATCATAGTAGAATGGGCATCAAACTCGATGAAATACTAAGAATTATTTAGTGAATTGGTTATAACAAATAAATCAAGAGGGGATGTTTTTATGACAAACAACACATTTACTGAATCTGAAATGTTTAAGGTTGCTATGCTAATGGAAGATGAAGGGTACAATTTTTACATTAATGGAGCTAACCATACAATTGGAAAAACTAAAGAGTTTTTATTAGTTGCAGCTGGTCAAGAATTCATTCATAAAGAGAAATTTGCAAAACTTTTTAATCAATTAATAGCTACTAAACCAGCTGATTCTGAATATCTCTTTGACCCATTAGTAACCGAATATTTGAAAAATTTAATAGAAAATCAGGCTTTTAATAAAGAAGAGAAACCAAGGGATGCTTTTACAAATTTAAAGACAGCTATTACTCATGCGATTAAATCAGAAGAGCTAACAATAAACATTTATACACAAATGTATGAAAAATCATCTCAAAATAATGTTTCAGAAATGTTGTCGATTATAATTGAAGAAGAAAAAGAACATGCAGCATATTTCTCGAAATTACTAGCAGAAATAGTAGCTTAAATTATTTAAAGGAAATTATATTTAATTGTAGAAGTATATAGTTATATCCTTAATCAGAATTAATTATTAAGTGAAACTAAAATAGGTTAGGAGGAGATAATTATGACTAATGATTTATTTGCAAAGCTGCCAAAGGCAGCGAGCTTTCAAGTCACCAGTACAGATGTTGCAGATGGACAGCCCTTTGCTTTAGCTCAGTTATCTGGAATGTCTGGTGTAAAAGGTGGGAAGGATATCTCGCCTCAGTTGTCTTGGCATGGTGCTCCCAAAGGAACAAAAAGCTATGCAGTAACTGTATATGATCCTGATGCACCAACTGGTGCGGGATTCTGGCATTGGGCAGTTGCAAATATTCCTGCAACGGTAAGTGAACTTAAAACTGGGTCAGGAGATGACGCGGGACTAGAACTTCCTAAAGGTGCAATTCAATTACATAATGACGCAAGCATTGCACGTTTTATGGGTGCTGCTCCACCGCAGGGGCATGGAGTACATAGGTATTTAATTGTTATTCACGCACTAGATATTGAAGATATAGGAGTTCCAATTAATGCAACGCCATCAGCTCTTGGATTCAATATGTTTAGTCACACACTCGGTCGTGCGGTTTTGACGGCTACTGCTGAGTTATAAGAGATTTACTTATTAAAATATAAAACAGCTTATTTTTACTTAGTGTAAAAATAAGCTGTTTTTAAATTAGAAGATATATTGCTCACCATATTTTAATTTAAGAGATTACAGAGTTATTACAAAACAATTACAATATTACTGCTTTTTAAATTTCATAGCTCAATTATGTTATAATCATAACTGATAATATAGAATGCTTAATGTATAAGATTATTGCGTTCTATGTAAGAGGTGATATTATGAAAAAAAAAGTACTGCTTATAGAAGATGAAGAATCAATTAGAGGGTTTATTAAAATTAATTTTCAAAGAAATAATTTTTTAGTATTTGAGGCCGTATCT
>JANZQE010000430.1:0-3448 GCA_038040705.1 Clostridium sp.
ATAAACTGATTGACACTAAAACTGACCAAAATGGCAGAATAATAGTTGTGGATATAGAAATCAGAGAAATTAGGTACACTATAGTGAACTTATATGCCCCAAACACTGACACTCCAGAATTCTTCAGTAACATTGGTGACCTGATAGACAACTTTGAAAATGTAAACCTATTAATAGGTGGTGACTTTAATCTTGTTTTGAATGTGAATTTAGATAAAAAAGGTGGAAGACCATCAACACATGAAAAATGCAGGAAATTTGTGATTAACATGATGGAGGATCGAGACCTGGGTGATGTGTGGAGAGGAGAACACCCCACAGAGGTTGGTTATACTTGGAGATCATATACCCCCCCATATATTTATTGTAGACTAGATTTCTTTTTAATCTCATATAACCTATTAAGTACAAGTAAAAATAATAAGATTATCTCTGGGTTCAAATCTGATCATAATGCTGTACATATGACTATAAAGCAAGATATTAGTACACGAGGTCCAGGTTTCTGGAAGCTCAACTGCTCTCTGCTTGAAGATGAAAGCTATAAAGATAAAATTAAAGAATGTATTAAATCATGCATAGCAGAAAACCCTAATACTGAAGACAGCCTATTATGGGAAACTCTGAAATGTAGAATTAGAGGAGTTAGCATTAAACACAGTGCATGGATCAAAAGATCAAAAAATAAGAAAATATTAGAGTTAGAAAATAGACTGACACAGCTAAAACATGATATTGTAAACAGTAGTAACCCAGAGGTAATCAACGACACTATTAAAGATATAGAAACACAGCTAGAAAGCTATGCCAAAGACAAAACAATGGGAAATATAATAAGATCTAAGGTTGCATATTATGAACTGGGGGAAAAGGGAACAAAATATTTTCATAATTTAGAAAAACGTAATCATGATAATAAACATATAAAGATGCTTATAGATGAAAATAACCAAACTCTGTGGGACACTCAAGAAATATTAAAAGAGGAGGTAAGGTTTTATAGAGATTTATATAGCAGCAAAACTGCTAATTCTGATGAATCTATTCACAAACTGTATAAAGAATTTTTTAATGATAATCAACAAGTAGACATGATAGAAATAGATGATATGAATATAGACTTTAATGACCAAGAGGTAAAGGAGGTCATAGACACCTTTGCACTAAACAAGTCACCAGGGAGTGATGGGTTGCCAATAGAATTCTACAAATGTTTCTGGGAAAATATTAAAAGGTATGTCATAGCTAGTTACAAAGCTCTGCTAAATAGAGGAGAACTAGGCATATCACAAAAACAGGGGGTTATATCCCTGATACCAAAAAAAGATAAAGATCCTGCTAAACTAAAAAATTGGCGACCCATCACTCTCCTGAATACTGACTATAAGGTATTAACTAAATATATTGCAAATTACATGAAATTGTATCTTAATACGCTGATAAATCGCAACCAGAAAGGTTTCTTGTCAGGACGTTTCATTGGAGAGAATATCAACAATGCAATGGCCATGATAGAATATTGCCAAGTAAATAATATAGATGCCTTAATGATATTTTTAGATTAAAACAAAGCCTTTGATTGTGTGGAATGGGGAATAGTGGAAAAAACTCTTAAATTTTTTGGTTTCCAAGAGAATTTGTGTGCATACATTAAAGGAATATATACTAACAACAGCAGTTGCATTGTCAACAATGGACATATTTCACAGTTTTTCAATTTAAGTAGGGGGCTCCGTCAAGGATGCCCTCTGTCGCCATATTTGTTCATAATGATTGTGGAAATACTTGCACTTATGATACGTAAAAATAAGAAAATAGAAGGAATCAATCTTAATGGAAACATAACAAAATTAAATCAGTATGCAGATGACACTTTCATCACAATCCTGAATAGGGACAAATGTGTACAGGAACTGTTTAATACCATATTTAATTTCAGTAAAATATCTGGTTTGACTTTAAACAAAGATAAAACAGAAGTTCTCTATATTGGAACTGGAAAATGTAGTAAATATGTTGATACAAGTTGGATTAAAGATCAAGTTAATCTCTTAGGAGTGAAGCTGAATGTTAACATTGCTAAAATGTCCGATATAAATTATAAGGGAAAACTTAAAAAAATAGAAGGATGTTTGAATATTTGGAGACAACGGGATTTATCCTTGATAGGGAGAGTGCATATTATAAAAAGTCTTGCAAGCTCAATATTGGTCTATAACTGGTCTACTATAATAAGCCCAAATGAAATTTTCTTTAAAGAATTAGAAAGTATACTTTACAAATTTTTGTGGAAAAGTAAAGTGGACAGAATCAAACGGGCAACAATGATTGCGCCTTACTCTGAAGGAGGTATTAATATGATAGACTGCAGAACTCAGAATAAATCACTTAAACTTAAGTGGATTGCACTGATCAAAGATCAATATAATACAGGCTTGCATGACTTTTGGTACACATGGTTAATTGAATGTATTCCAAATATGGACTTGTTAGATTTCCTAAAATGTAATATAAACTCAAAGGATATTGTAAAGTTATGTAAATTTCAACCTGAATCATTTTGGAATGAGGTATTTGTGTGCTGGGGTGATTGGAATTATACTCCACACCCAACGTATAAAAACCAAATATTAAACCAATATATTTGGTTCAATAGTTTATTGAGAATAAGAAATGAACCATTCTTTTATAACAACTGGTATAGGTGTAATATATTATATATCGATGATTTGATATATGAAAATAAATGGATCACATGTGAACAAATCCAAGTAAAATATGGATTAAAGGTAAACTTCTTACAACTAAGAAGCATTTTAAGTTGCATCCCGAAGCAATGGAAGCATATAATATTTGATGAGTCAGATACAGTATTTGAAGGTTATAAAATTGATGAGTATACATACAATTGTAAGTTGATATATAAAGAATTGCTTAAGTATAAAATAATTATCCCAGAACAATTTGTAGCTTCATGGGAGAATATGTTAGAACTAACAATTGACGAATGGGATTGGTATGGAAACTTCACAGATTGCATAAAGTGGACCATAAGCACGAAATTGCGTAGCTTTTACTTCCAATTAAGATCGTTTGACATTATGACAAATCAAAAATTAACAAAAATGAAAATTAAAAATAATGCAAGCTGTGATTGGTGCAACTGTGAAGAACAAACCATTACCCACATGTTCTGGGATTGTGCTAAAATAAAAGATCTATGGTCTCATGTGAGCCATTGGATTAGCAACATTCTAGGAAATTGGTTAGACATTAAAAAGGAATTAATTTTCCTATATGACATAGAAGCTGGGAACTATACCATCATCATTAATTTAATTATATTAATAGTTTCCAGATATATATATATACTAGCAAATGTATAGAGAGAATACCTAATTTCAAAGGGGCATTATATAAAATAAAAGAAGTGGAATTCATAGAAAGA
>JANZQE010000431.1:0-7079 GCA_038040705.1 Clostridium sp.
AAGGATTCTACATTTATAGTTCTTTCTGATATTTTTTCTTGAAGGTATGAACTTTCTTCCAATGCTTCATTAGCTAAAGTATCCATACCTATAAGTGAACTTGTCATCTCATGTGAAGATGCACTTATTTCCTCACTAACAGCAGACGTTTTTTCTGTAATAGCTGCAAGTTGTTCTATATATCCCTTTATTTGTTGGTTATTTTCGCATAAAATTTCATTTGTTTTCTTTACTTCTTTAAACTCTTTTGAAACAGTGTCAATAATATCATATATAGCAGACAATGCTGAAATTGTATTTTTGGTAATATTAGTACCTATTTCAGTTTTCATCTGCACTTCATTCATCATTTTTCGTGATAAAGTTATATCATCTTGAATACCCTTGGTTACCTTTATGATATTAGAGCCAGCCTCTTTTGCTTGGCCCGCAAGTTTTTTCACCTCATCCGCAACTACCGCAAACCCTTTACCACTTTCCCCTGCTCTAGCTGCTTCGATAGCGGCATTAAGTGCAAGTAAGTTAGTTTGATCAGCAATTTCTAAAATCGAATCAACTATGTTATTTATTCCAGAGGATTTCTTTTCTAATCCATTAGAAATTTCTACAACATTGTCTACTGATGTTTTAATCTCAAACATTTGATTATTCATTGACTTAGAGGCCTTATTACAATTTTCAACTTGCAAATTAGCGTTTTGGCTAACCTTAAAAGCGTTATCAACTTTATCACTTTGAACATTCACATAAGAAACTATCTTTTCAAGCAAATTTGATATTTCTATTACTTTACCTTGTTGCTCCCCCATATCATCAGCTACATCACTTATTGCCTGTGTTATTTCTCCAGAGGATTCCTTAAGTTCAGAAGATATTGTAACTAGCCTTTTCATCACTCTAATCCCCTTACAAGAAGATACTAACAGCGATCTGTTTAAATTCGCCATAAACTCCACTAAAGTTTTTACTATAGATGGTGTTTTTTCTGTAAGTATCAGCGAATCATTTTTTGCAGCTTTTACTAAATCTATTTCTGTCTTTGTGTTATATTGCTTTGAATTCGAATAAATAATAAAATTACCTATGATCCCTATAAATAAGAACAGGCTTGCTAGTAGTGTATTTAGAAAAAACATACTAACAGTTTCTACTACAATTATACAGTTTAAAATAATCATTGTTCTTTTTGCCATGTTAAACACTCCTTTGGTTCTTTTATATAAACGGATGTTGCAGTTTCTAATATCAAATTTTAGTAATATCTATAATAATTCGATACAAATAGTATTTTTCCTTCAGAAAATTTTGATAATTTATTAAATCTGTATTTAAAAAGTATAAACATAAGCAATGCATCTATTCCCCATTGTAGCGCAGTAATCCACCATACCGCTGTAACTGGGTATTTTAAAACACTTATAAAGTAATATGTTAATGGTAATCTTATAACCCAACTTGTAAAACACGAAATAAAAAACGGACTTTTAACATCTCCTACCCCTTTTAATGCACCAGCAAAGACTAGTGATATAGCTATAAACGGTTGTTCTAATGCTCCTATAGCAAGACATCTTCCAGCTAAATAGGCAACTTTCTTTTCATTGTCATTTACAAAAAAATTCACCAAGATATTTGACATAAATAAGAATATTATTGCAAATATGCTCATCATGAAGACAGCATAAAATGCACAGCTATATGTAGATTTTTTCGCCTTTTTTAAATCTCTTTTTCCAGTATTAATTCCTACTAAAGCAATGACAGCTACCCCAAATCCTATACCTGGCATAACCGAAATTCCTTCTATCATATTAGCTATTTCATCGGCCGCAAAAGAAACACTGCCGGATTTAATTATAATAGCAACACATATGAGTTTGCTAATACTGAAAGTTGCCTCTTCTAGTGAGCAAGGAATAGCTAAGGACAATATTCTTTTAATGTCCCCAAGAGAAATTTTGAATGTAAAAAATGATTTAAGCCTAATTTTCGACTTTGCAATAACATAGTAAAAAGAAAACATAAACCCACATGAATAAGCTATTGTGGAAGCTATAGCGGCCCCTTCTATTCCCCTTGCCTTAAACACAATTCCAAAAATCAATAAATAATTCAAAATTATTTTAAAAGAAATTACAACTAGTGAACATATAAATGGTATAAAAGTATTTCCGTATCCTATTAAAATAGAATTTAAAAGTCTCATATTCATACTGAAAAATATAGCTATAGAATTTATTCTTATAAATGAATATCCTATATCTAATACTTTACTCCTTGCACCAAGTATATAAAGAAACTGTTTCCCAAAAGTAAATGTTAATATAGTAATAATCAAACAAATGAAAGCGCCTAAAATAAATCCTATGATAGCGAATTTCTCAGCATTTTTATACTGTTTTGCACCTACTAATCTAGAGACTAGTGAAACAATACTTATGCAAACTCCACCCGAAATGAATATTCCAATAAATGAATTTGTTAAATTGTTACTTAACCCCACTGCACTTACTGCTATATTCCCACCGTATCTTCCAATCATCATTAAATCAAAAATAGACATTAACGTATATATTGTTATCTCCGCAACTACCGGTAGCGAAGTATTAAGGACTTCATTGGTTAATTCCCTATTTGCCATACATAATATACCTCACAACATCAATTATTATTATTAAGTATATTAGTTGAACCAATAAAAAATATCTATCTGACTAAACAGATAGATATTTTTTATCTTAGTACTTATCTTCTATAAATTTGATTCTATCGTATAGCATTTTGTTTACAGGTTTAGAGATGTCATATTTTTTACCCATCTTCAATACCTCACCTGCAAATAATTCTACTTCACTATAACGCCCTGCTTCCATGTCCTGGCGCATCGACGGCTTTCCCTTTGGATTTAATGTTCCTAATATCTTAAGCCAATAGTTCATATCGGTTACCGTTAAGTTAATTCCCGCCTTTTCAGACAGTGCTATAACCTCTCTCATAGCAGAAATCACTGTATTTCTTGCTTCTCCTCCTCTTTGAATTTCACCATAATCACTCTCATATACTGCAACCGTTTGATTTACGCCAACATTTAGCATAAACTTACCCCATTGTCTCTTGTACATATGAGTATCCACTTCATAAGGAACTTCCATCTTTTCAAAAAACTCTGAAACCTTCTTCACTTTTTGTGATACAAGGCCTGGCTCTCTTTCTCCAATGCAGAGCATTCCCATATTATGATATGTTAATTCATTCTCTTCTTTAACCGCGTCCATGCCTTGTGCAACACAATATAAAATTTTATCCATTCCATAAACTTCACCAATAATAGCCTCACTTGTAATTCCATTTAATGCAGATAAAATAATAGTGTGTTCACCTACTTGGTTCTTTACAGCTTGCATAGCCTCTGTAAGGCTACTGTATTTGACAGCAAAAATAATTAAGTCTGCAGGTTCGCATATATCTTCCGGGGTAACATAATTAAACATACAAAGTTCACCATTGCAATACACATGGTTTTTTTCATATTTTTCTATTCTAGACTTGTCAGCAATAAACCTCAGATTTCCGCTGGGCATTTTCTTTGATAGACGATTCCCAAATAAGATTCCTAGTGCTCCGAGTCCTATAATTGATACTGTTTTAATTTCCATATTAGCTATCACTCATTTCGTCTAAATTATTATTTCTTGATATTGCTTTTATTATATTATAAATCATGATTTTATATAGTGCAATCTCAGCTTACTAAAATTTATAAATAACTTAATAATATTGTTTTAAATACGAAAGTTAGCACATAAAATTATATATAACCACACATTGAAATGTAGACACAAAAATAGAACGTACTAATTTTGATTTTAGCGTGATATAAAGGGGGAACATTACGGAAAACAAAGTGGAAAATTCAATAATAAAGGCATTAAAAAACCATAAGAAAATGGTTATAGGTATTATAATTTCTCTTTGGGCTATACTTGCTATATATCTTGGAATGGCAATATATTTCATGAATCATTTTTATTTTGGCTCTTCAATAAATGCAATTAATGTTTCAGGCAAAAATGTGGAGGTAGTAAATACGCAATTGGCATCTGAGCTTCATACTTATACATTAAATATAAAAGAACGTGGCGGAAAAAATGAACAAATTAAAGGAAAAGAAGTTGGATTAAGTTACAATTCCGATGCAAAATTTAAGGAATTCAAAGATAAACAAAATCCATATAAATGGGTTTCAGCAGTTTTTAATTCGGAAGATTCTCATATGGTAGAAGGAGTTAAATATGACAAATTACTTTTAAAAGAACGGCTTAATATGCTTTCTTGTTTTGATAGCAGTAACATCGTCGAGCCTAAAAATGCTAGCTTTAAGTATACAGATAATGGCTATGTAATTGTAGGTGAAGTTGATGGAACGAAGGTAAGTAGTGACATTTTATATGAATATGTGGCGGCCGCAATCCTTAAAGAGGAAACTACAATAGATTTGGAGTCAATTAATTGCTATGTTAAGCCAAAGTATACATCAAAATCTCAAAAAACTATAGATACTCTAAACACACTTAACAAATATGCTTTTTCAAAAATCACCTATACTTTTGGAAAACAGAAAGAGACTTTAGATGGTTCTACAATAAATAAGTGGCTTACGGTTGACGAGAATCTTAAAGTCACATTTAATGAGAGTGAAGTCAAAAACTACGTAGATATACTTTCAAAAAAACATAATACCATCGGCGCTATGAGAAATTTTAATACATCACATGGAAAGACAATAAATGTTGGCGGCGGTGATTATGGTTGGTCCATTAACAGAGTTAAAGAGACGCAAGCTTTAATTACTGCCCTAAAAGCAGGTCAAATTATAGCAAAAGAACCAGTATACATTCAAACTGCCTTATCTCATGGAAACAATGATATTGGGAATACCTACGTGGAAATAGATCTTACAAACCAGCATTTATGGTTTTATAAAAATGGCACTCTAATATCACATGGAGATATTGTTACAGGAAATATAAGTGCTAACCATGGAACACCAAGCGGCATTTATAAATTAAAATACAAGCAAAAAGATGCTGTTCTAAGAGGTGCAGATTATGCTGCTCCTGTTAGCTTTTGGATGCCCTTCAACGGGGGTATAGGTATTCATGACGCAAACTGGCGAGGATCATTTGGAGGAAATATATATAAGACATCTGGTTCTCACGGTTGTATAAATTCACCTTACTATTTGGCAAAAGCAATCTTTAATAACATCGAGGCAGGTATCCCGGTTGTTTGTTACAATTGATAGTGAGGCGGCATCCGTCGCCTCATTTTTCTTAACACGTTATTGTTACTTTAATCAAGATGAGTTATGATTATAGATATAAATGTAATAAATTATATTGGGGGGTAAAAAATGTGGACTCGTGAACTCTTAAAAAATAGAGCAAAGGCAGTTTTAAAAATTTCTTATTGGAATGCATTTGTAGTTAGTTTAGTTTTAGCAATTATTGGTGGCAGCGATAATAGTTCTATTGACATAAACAACTTCAACTGGAGTTTTGGTAATAAAACACCAAGTAGTGGCTTTAATCCTTTTAGTGAAAATATCACTAGTATATTCCCATTTTTGCTTTTAATTACTTTTATAGCCGCAATTACAATATTTGTATTTGTATTTGCACTTCGTATACTATTAGGATATCCCATTGAAGTAGGGGGAAGACGTTACTTTGTGCAATCAGCTCAAAATAATATAAATCTGAATTATTTAGGATATGGTTTTGGCTTTGGAAGGTATTTTAATATCATAAAAACCATGCTTTGGAGAAGTATTGTAACCTTTCTTTGGTTCTTGTTACTTATCATACCAGGAATTATAAAAACATATGCTTACAGAATGGTACCCTATATATTATCTGACAATCCAAACATTGATTACAATCGCGCGCTAGAATTAAGTGATAAAATGACCGACGGTGAAAAACTAGATATGTGGATATTAGACCTTTCATTTATCGGGTGGTATTTATTAGGTACCTTACTATTTTTCGTCGGAGTACTATTTGTTATGCCTTATGAAAACGCTACAAAAGCGGAATTGTATCTAGAATTACGCCAAAACGCTCTGAATCAAGGTCTTTGCAGCTATGAGGAACTTCAATTAAAGCAGACTTTTTAGTTCTTTATGGATAAAAAATTAAATTTTTTTAAAGGGAGTTTTAAAATGGAGATTACAAAAATAAACGAGTATGATATTGATGTTGAATTAGAAAAAAGAATACAAAGTTTACTCCTAGAGTGTTTTCCAGACATCTATCCTGAAGATAGAATATACTATAAACAAATACCTCATTTTAGATATTTAGTATTTGACAAAGATATTTTGATTGGACATGTAGGCCTAGACTATAGAGTGATGAATTTAAATGGAATGATTATAAGGGTCTTAGGCATTGTAGATATTTGTATAAAAGAAGAATATCGAGGTAATGGTCTAGCTTCTAAATTACTGCAAACAATTGAAAATTTCGCAGCAGCTCATAGTTTGGATTTTTTACTATTATTTACTGATATTGAACCATTTTATATAAAAAATGATTTCATATCAGTAAATAACACATGTAAGTGGACTAAAATAGATGAACATAAAACATTAGGTATCGGAGAAGATATAATTAAAGAATTAATGATTAAGCAAACCGGTAACAGAGTTTGGAAAGATGGTTACTTAGATATGTTAGGTTATATGTATTATATTTTATTTACTCCTTACCTAATGAACTAAAACACTCATTTCACCTCCAGATCGCTTCGTTTTAGCCTTTTCAAGTAGCGCTATAAGATTGTCACTTTCAATGTCTGCTGGTGTAACTCTACTTATATATACATATTTAGTTGAACTGTTCTGAACACTCAAGCTATAATTATCAAAAATACAATCGTTCTTTACAAATGCCTCGTGGGCATCCGTCAAAATTTTTGCCATTGCTTCCATTGAATTTTCTTTTGAATCAAGTCGGATTGAAACATTTGAAGTTAGGAATAATTCTTTGTCAAATTTCATATCAAGTGTTAAAGGG
>JANZQE010000432.1:0-8704 GCA_038040705.1 Clostridium sp.
TGTGGAGAAAAATTAGAGATGAGCACCCCTATAAAATTGAATCAAGAGACTATAGGAGTGATTGGACTCATATGTATTAGTGATAATCAAAAGGAACATCTGCTTTCAAGTTTTGATGTGTATATGACTTTTCTACAACAAATCTCCGAGTTTATAAGTAGCGCTGCCAATGAAAAAATAGAAATAAAGAAAACACAGTCATTGCTACAACTACTAAATTTTGTTGTTGATAAAACAGAGCAAGGTGTAATTATACTAAACAAGAGCAATTGTATTACCCATATAAATGAAAAGGGGCTCAAAGAACTGAATTTAATCGGTGATTTTAGGAATCACAAAGTACAAATTAAAATAAGCAGCGATAATGTATTTGATCTTCAGGAATATAAGTTAATGGTTGATAAAGAGGTCTTCTTTGTTGTTGGTAGCGTGCATCATATAGAATTTAATGAAGAGCAATATGATAGGATGATTTTTTTTCAAGATGCAAAAAAGTTTAAAGAGAAATTATCAAAATTTACTACCATTAATAAGGTTATAAAAAGTAAGGATATTTTGGGTGAATCGAAACAAATTCAAAAATTAAAACAAAATGTTAAGAAAATTGCTATCTCAACCTCTACGGTACTAATAACTGGAGAGAGCGGTACTGGAAAAGAGATGTTTGCAAGAGCTATACATAATGAAAGTAACAGAAATGACAAGCCTTTTATCGCTATAAATTGTGGAGCTATTCCAGATATGCTTCTTGAAAGTGAACTATTTGGATATGCAAAAGGCGCCTTTACAGGGGCGGATCCTATGGGTAAGATAGGTAAGTTTGAATTTGCTAATAAAGGGACAATACTCTTAGATGAAATAGGGGATATGCCTCTTTATCTTCAGACTAAACTTTTACGAGTTTTGCAGGAGAGATGTATTACAAGAATAGGAGCAAATAAGACAATCGATATTGATGTTAGGGTAGTTGCCACAACGAATAGAGATTTAGTAAAAGCAATAAAGGAAAATAAATTCAGAGAGGACTTATACTATAGATTAAATGTAATACCTCTTGAAATACCCCCATTAAGAGAAAGAAAGGAAGATATAAAACTACTTATAGAAGCTTTTATTGAAAAATATTGCAATTTATTTAACAAGAATTTTTTGAATATGAAATTGGCGGATGACACAGAACAAATACTTTACAACTATAAATGGCCGGGGAATATAAGGGAATTAGAGAATACCGTGGAATATATTGTTAATATGGTTGGGACGAATGGCATTATTACAAAAGAAATTTTACCGGAAAATATTTTTCATAATGAAATTGATATATTCAACAATGAGCATGGGATATTTACACTAAAGTCACTGGAAAAAAGAGCAATAGAAAATGCCATAGAAAAATATGGAACAACGACTGAGGGAAAAAAAATAGCAGCAAAGAGACTTGGAATAGGTATAGCTACTTTATATAGGAAAATTGAAGAATATAATTTATCAAAATGATAAATTATTATTAATAGATAAGCTAAATAGTTTAAAATTCAGACAAAATGATATTATCATAATGATAAAAATTATCATTATGATATTTTATTGCACTATTTTTGAAAGAATAAAATAGAAAAACACTGATATCAGCTATTCTTCTTTTATTCTAAATTGGCATGATTATTGCTTTATATAAATCAAAAGGAAATATTATAGTTTATTATATATTCGAGGAGGGTTTTAAGTGCATAAATTAATAGATTTGGAAATTAACGAAGAACAACTTAAAAAAACAGTAGAGAGTGCTAAAGAAAGAAATGTGGTTATCCCAACAATGGCTCAAATGAAGGATCCAAATAAAATACCTGAAGAAATTAAAGAAAAATTGAAAACAACTGGGTTATGGGATATTGATCCTGTTAATTTGTTTAGAATTTCTTGGAAAAATCAACCTGTAAAGACTGGCGGATTATACAATGAATTACCAAACTACATAGAAATTCCTTCTGAAATATCAGGTGTTAAAGCAAGGATTTTTGCAATGGTTGGAAAGTATTTTCCAGTTGGATGTCATAAGGTTGGAGCAAGTTTTGCTTGCCTTGTTCCACGTTTAGTTACAGGTCAATTTGATCCTACATTCCATGAAGCAGTTTGGCCATCAACAGGTAATTACTGCCGTGGGGGAGCTTATAACTCTGCACTTCTTGGGTGTAAATCCATTGCTATATTGCCTGAAAATATGAGTAAAGAGCGTTTTGACTGGCTTTCAAAAGTAGCTGGAGAAGTTATTGCAACTCCTGGTTGTGAGAGTAATGTAAAAGAAATTTATGATAAAACATGGGAACTTCTAAATACAAGGGATAATGTTGTAATATTTAATCAATTTGGGGAGCTTGGCAATCATTTATGGCATTATGAAGTAACAGGAAATGCTATGAATGACGTTATAAAAGCTGAGGCTGGTCCAAAGGGAAAACTTGCGGGTGTATGTTTAACATCAGGTTCTGCAGGTACGCTTGGAAGTGCAGACTTCTTAAAAGATCAATACCCAAATGCTAAAATTGCGGTTGGTGAAGCGCTTCAATGTCCAACATTACTTAACAATGGCTTTGGTGATCACAGAATTGAAGGCATTGGTGATAAACATATCCCTTGGATTCATAATGTTCGCAACACAGATATGGTTGTTGCAGTTGATGATAACGATGCACTTGCTATGTTAAGACTCTTTAATGAACCGAATGGACAAGAGTATTTAAAAGAGCAGGGTATCTCAGAAGAGCTAATTGAAAAACTATCATATGTTGGAATTTCTGGTGCGGCGAATATTCTAAGCTGTATTAAATTTGCTAAATACTATGAGCTCACGGAAAATGATATGGTAATGACTGTTCTTACGGATTCTGCAGAAATGTATGGATCAAGACTAGAAGAAATGGAAAAAGAAAGAGGCAGAGAATATAGTGGAGTAGATGCTGCTGTAGACCATAACAGGAGTGTTTTAGGACTTAGGACAGATAGTATGGAAGAGTTAACATACCAAAGTAAAAAACGAATCCACAATCTTAAGTACTACACTTGGATTGAACAACAACAGCACGATTTGGATGAGTTAAATGCACAATGGTATGACTATGATAATTATTGGGGCAAATTGCATAAGATGGGACCAGAACTTGACGCACTCATTGTGAAGTTCAATGAAAGAACTGGACTTACAAAATAAAACAATTCAATAATCCCAAATTTTTGTTAAATAACATTGAATGCTATATAAATTTGTGTTATAGTTAGGCTAATGAAATATTTATGGCCGAGATATTGAGAGCCACAATTAAAGTTTACACTTTAGTTGTGGTTTTTTTTGTTCTTTTATTTTTTAGGGCAGGTTATAAGTAGAAGCTAGGAGGGATTATTTAATGTATGATGTAATAATTATTGGCGCAGGAATTATAGGGTCTTCCATTGCGAGAGAGATCAGTAAATATAATTTAAAGGCATTAGTAGTGGATAAAGGATTAGATTTAGCCTCGGGGACAACAAAAGCTAACAGTGCAATTGTACATGCTGGTCATGATGCTGATCCAGATACTATTAAGGGAAAATTAAATGCTAAGGGCAATTCTATGTTTGATAGGTTATCAAAGGAGTTAGATTTCCCATTTAAAAAAAATGGTTCCTTAATTTTATGCTTTGATGAAAATGATAAAGAAAAACTAGAACTACTTAAGAAACAAGGTGAATTAAATGGAGTACCTAATCTTCAGATATTAACTGGGGAACAAACTAGAGAAATTGAACCTAACATTTCTGAAAATGTAGTAGCATCATTATTTGCACCAACAAGCGGAATAGTTTGCCCTTATGAAATGAATATAGCCATGGCTGAAAACGCTTTCGTGAATGGGGTGGAATTTAAATTTGGGTCTAAGATAGTGGATATTGTGAAAAATAATGGTGGATATAATTTAATATTAAATGATGATAAAGTTATAGAAACCAAAATTATTATAAATGCAGCTGGTTTATATTCAGATGTAATAAACAATCTAGTTTCAGAAGAAAAATTTGATATTATACCAAAAAAAGGTGAGTATTGTTTATTTGATAAAGCTGTTGGAAATCTAGTTGCTAAAACCATATTTCAGTTACCTACAAAAGCTGGAAAAGGAGTATTAATTACGCCAACGGTTGATGGGAATTTGCTTGTAGGACCTAATGCTGTGGATGTAGAAGATAAAACTAATTTGGATACTACCCAAGATGGATTAGATGAAATTATTAGCAAAGCTAAATTAAGTGTAAAAAGTCTTCCAACAAATCAAATAATTACTTCTTTTTCAGGGCTAAGGGCAAAAACTAAAGTGAATGATTTTATAATAGGTGAAGTAAAGAGCTCTCCAGGGTTTATAAATGTCGCAAGCATTGATTCACCAGGATTAACATCTGCACCAGCAATTGCAGAAATGGTTGTTTCCATAGTAAAAGGTATATTAAAAGTAACTCCAAAAGAGAATTTTATAAAGATAAGAAAAGGAATTATTAAATTCAGGGAACTCAGTAACAGTGAAAGAGATATTTTGATAAAGAGTGATCCTGCATATGGAAGAATAGTGTGTAGATGTGAAGTGGTTACTGAAGGTGAAATAAAAGATGCAATAAGAAGGCCACTCGGTGCTAAAACTCTTGATGCAATTAAAATTAGAACGAGGGCAGGAATGGGAAGATGTCAAGCAGGATTTTGTACTTCAAGAATTGTGGATATTTTAAGTTTGGAATTAAACCTTCCTCCAACTAAAATTACAAAGTTTGGAGTAAACTCCAGACTGGTAATTGGTAAAAATAAAGAAAACCTATAAATTGTTTTTACAATATGATAAGGAGGGTTATTTATGAAGCAGATTGATATAGTAATAATTGGAGGAGGCCCTGCGGGGCTTGCAGCTGCAATAGCAGCCAGGGACGAGGGCATAGAAAACATTTTAATATTAGAAAGAGAAAATGTACTTGGTGGGATATTAAATCAGTGTATCCATAATGGGTTTGGGCTTCATACCTTCAAGGAGGAGCTTACAGGACCTGAATATGCTAGTAGATTTATTGATAAAGTAAATGAGTACAAGATTGACTATACACTGAATACTATGGTATTAGAAATAACAAAGGAAAAAGTTATTACAGCAGTTAATGAAAATGGCATCATGGAGATTAAAGCAAAAGCTATTATTTTGGCCATGGGCTGTAGAGAAAGACCGCGTGGAGCTATAAATATACCCGGCAGCAGATGCGCAGGAATTCTAACAGCAGGCGCTGCTCAAAAGTTTGTTAATATTGAAGGATATATGCCTGGCAAGGAAGTGGTTATTCTAGGCTCTGGTGATATTGGACTCATAATGGCTAGAAGGATGACATTTGAAGGAGCAACCGTAAAGGCAGTTGTGGAACTTATGCCTTATTCAAGTGGCTTAAAAAGAAATGTTGTTCAATGCTTAGACGATTACGATATTCCACTAAAACTTAGTCATACTATTATAAATATAAAGGGAAAAGATAGACTAGAGGGAGTAGTTATTGCAAAGGTTGATGAAAATAGAAGACCAATTAAGGAAACTGAGGAGTTTATAAGCTGTGATACATTACTTTTATCAGTGGGTTTAGTCCCAGAAAATGAATTATCTAAAAGTGCAGGAGTTACATTGTCAAAGGTTACAGGTGGACCAATTGTAAATGAATCAATGGAAACTAGTATAGAGGGAATTTTTGCTTGTGGTAATTCTCTTCATGTTCATGATTTAGTTGACAATGTATCTTCCGAAAGCTCAAATGCAGGAAGGACAGCGGCAAGTTACGTAAAGGAAGAAAAAAGATCAGGGGAGTATATTAAAGTTAATGGTATTTCAGGAGTAAGGTATACTGTTCCATCATTAATTAATACCACAAAAATTGATAAATCAATAATAATAAGGTTTAGGGTAGGAGAAGTTTTTAAAGAAAATTACGTATCCTTATATTTTGATGAAACTAGGGTGATGCATATTAAGAAAAAAGTTCTTGCTCCGGGTGAAATGGAAGAGCTGAAAATATCCAAAACTATTTTTGAAAACCATTCTAATTGTAAAGAAATAACAATAAGAATAGAGAAGGAGTAAAAGTTATGAAAAAGAGAGAGCTTGTGTGTATAGGATGCCCAATGGGGTGTGCCCTCACTGCTGAAATAAGTGATAACAATGAAGTAATAATAACAGGGAATAGTTGTAAGATAGGAGAACAATATGGAGTAAAGGAATGTACCAATCCTACACGGATTTTGACCTCTACAGTAGAGATAATTGGTAGAGATGATATTATGCTTCCCGTGAAAACCGAAAGAGATGTTCCAAAGGATAAAATTGAAGTATGTATAAAGGCTCTAAAAGGAATAAGGGTAAATACTCCAATTAATATAGGGGATATAATTTTGAAAAACGTTGCAAATACAGGCGTGAATTTTATTGCTACTAGAACAATAGAAAATGAAGAAATGTAGTTAAAAGAGACACATCTAAGCAGTTATTGACTATATCACTTGAATATGTAATAATGAAATTAGAAAAACAATGATACTTAGCTAAATATAAGCTTGGGGGCAATAGTATGGATGAATTTTCATTTGAACAACTCTTAATAGAAAATCCAGTAGTTGGTGCAATTAGGAATGATATAGATTTACAGAAAATAATTTCGAGTAAAGTTCAAATCGTATTTATACTTTATGGATCAATTATAAGTGTAAAAGATATATGTGATACACTAAAAAAGGCTGGTAAAGTTGTGTTTGTTCACGTAGATATGATAGATGGATTAAGAAGTGATCAAAAGGGTATAGAATTTATTAAAGAACATGCAAATCCTTTTGGAATCATTACTACAAAACAAAATAATATTAAATATGGACATAAATTAGGGTTATATACTATACAGAGAATATTTGTTATAGATTCACTATCACTTAAAACTGGTATAAAGAATATAAATGCAGTTTCACCTAATGCAGTCGAGGTTATGCCAGGAATTGCAAGTAAAATAATAAAATCTCTTCAAAAAGAGGTGCATCTTCCTATAATTGCGGGGGGACTAATAAATACAAAAACAGAAATAATGGAGTCCATTAGTTCAGGGGCTATGGCAGTATCTACAACAGCATCAGACCTCTGGGAACTAAATAATTAAATAGGTTAATTTTAGGCTAGAGAAATGAGAGCCGAGTAATTATAAAGTTTAACACTTTATTTTGCTCGGCTTTTTTTTATAATCATTAAGAAATCGATTACAATAAAAATTGGAGGCGTATTAAAATGGCAAAGTATGTAATGGCATTAGACCAAGGAACAACTAGTTCAAGGTGTATCTTATTTAACAAGGGTGGACTTATTGAAAGTTCAGCACAAAAAGAGTTTACTCAGATTTATCCAAATGCAGGTTGGGTAGAGCATAATCCAATTGAAATATGGTCCTCACAATTTTCTGTTGCTATAGAAGCAATGGCAAAAGTGGGTGCGCAGGCTTCAGACATCGCAGCTATTGGGATAACAAATCAAAGAGAAACCACTGTTGTATGGGATAAAAGAACTGGACTACCTGTTTACAATGCTATAGTATGGCAATGTAGAAGAACCGCCAATATGTGTGATGGTCTCAAAGCTAAAGGCTTTGATGTAGTTGTAAAACAAAAAACTGGATTAATTCTAGATGCTTATTTTTCAGGAACAAAGGTTAAATGGATTCTTGACAATGTAGAAGGGGCAAGGGAAAATGCAGAAAAAGGTCACCTATTATTCGGAACGGTGGATACTTGGCTAATTTGGAATTTGACTAAGGGGAAAACATATGTAACTGATTACTCTAATGCTTCAAGAACAATGCTATTTAATATTCATGAATTAAAATGGGACACAGAAATATTAGAAGAACTAAATATACCATTATGCATGCTACCAGAGGTTAAACCATCAAGTTGTGTTTATGGTAAAACAGATACGGCATTATTTGGATCTGAGATACCAATAGCTGGAGCCGCTGGAGATCAACAAGCTGCATTATTTGGTCAATGCTGTTATGAACCTGGTGCTGCTAAAAACACCTACGGCACTGGAGCATTTCTTTTAATGAACACTGGAGAGGAAGCTGTAGAATCTAAAAATGGACTATTGACTACTATTGCTTGGGGTATTGATGGAAAGGTTCAATATGCACTTGAAGGTAGTGTATTTATAGCTGGTGCTGCCATTCAATGGCTAAGAGATGAACTTCGAATGATAGATAATGCTGCAGATTCTGAGAGATACGCAACAGCTGTTGAAGATACCAATGGAGTGTACGTGGTACCTGCTTTTGTTGGACTTGGAGCTCCGTATTGGGATGCTTATGCAAGAGGTGCAATTGTTGGACTAACAAGAGGAGCAAAAAAAGAACATCTAATTCGTGCTACATTAGAATCTATAGCATATCAAACAAATGACGTTCTAAAAGCAATGCAAGAAGATTCTGGAATTGAACTTAAAGCTTTAAAGGTTGATGGTGGAGCTTGTGCTAATAATTTCTTAATGCAATTCCAAGCAGATATATTAGGTGTACAAGTTGATAGACCAGAAATAATTGAGACTACCGCACTTGGAGCAGCATATTTAGCGGGACTTGCTGTAGGATATTGGAAAGATAAAGAAGACGTATGTAGCAATTGGGC
>JANZQE010000433.1:0-13166 GCA_038040705.1 Clostridium sp.
TACATGAAAAATGTAGTAAATAGATTATCAGGTAATAAAGTTGAAAAGGTTGATATTGATTTTTTATCCGCAGAAACAAAACTTGGTAGCGAAAAAGTAGTAGAAATTTTAAATGGGCACAATGTTCAAATATGTTAGGGGGAAATTAATTTATGAAAAGAGAAGATGATTTTGAAAAAAGAAGTGAGCATTTAAAGGGACTAACAGAGGAACAACTATATGATAGATTTTGGAGTTTAACTGAAAAAATCGTAAACCCAATTGTGGATTTAGCTTATACCCATACGTCTCCTTCTATTGAACGGTCCGTAGTACTCAGAATGGGATTTTCAAGCCTTCAGGCAAAACCATTAATTGATTATGGTACAAAATACAACTTACTAGGAAAAGGTATTGGAAATGTTATTTTAACTTATGCAAAGCTAAAGGACATGGATTACCTTAAGGCAGGGGAAGAATTAGCTAAAGGTATAGGATGGGATACTGTATCAGAAAAAATGAAGGGAAGTGACAAGTAATGGTTGAAAAGTTAGAAGAAAATGTAAAGCTTAATGTAGAAGAAATTCTAAAAGATTTAGATAAGTATGAGCCGAAATGGAGAGGGTGGCACTGGAGAGAAGAAAATAAAGAAGGAAAAGTGGGAGAATTCACCTACCATGAAATATCAACTCCACTAAAGAAAAGTCATGGCCTTCCAGCAGCAAGAAGTTTTGAAGGTATAGACCCTCAACCAAGACCTGTTATTACCACAGAAATAGCTTCAGGAAGATTTGAAGATGATTTAAGAAGAATGAGAATGGCAGCCTGGCATGGTGCGGATCATTTAATGGTAATAAGAACAATGGGACAAAGCCATTTTGATGGATTACTCGAAGGAAGCCCAGAGGGTATAGGCGGCGTACCAATAACTAGAAAAGAAGTTAGAGCAACGAGAAAAGCTATAGATTTAATAGAAGAAGAAGTAGGAAGAAGAATTAATGTCCATTCCTATGTATCCGGTGTTGCTGGTCCTGATGTAGCAGTTATGTTCGCAGAAGAAGGCGTTAATGGGGCTCATCAAGATCCACAATACAATGTACTTTATAGAAATATTAATATGCATAGATCCTTTGTAGATGCAGCAGTTGCAAAAGGGATAATGTCCTTTGCAGAAATTCTTCAAATTGACGGTGCACATAATGCAAATGCAACAGCTATGAAGGGATACAAGGTAATGCCAGAACTTATGGTACAACATGCTATAAATTCCTGCTTCTCAGAAATGGTAGGGATGAAACCGGAAAATATTGCTCTTTCAACTGTACCACCAACTTCAGCACCAGCTCCTTGTATGAGATATGACTTGCCTTATGCAGTAGCACTTAGACATTTCTTTAAAAAGTACAAAATGAGAGCTCAAATGAATACAAAAGATGTAGAATCTTGTGAAAGAGAAGCTACGGTTGGTCATACGCTTAATCTATTAATTTCAGAATTAACTTCAGTTGATATTCAAAGCACTATAACTCCTGATGAAGGACGTAATGTTCCATGGCATTATAATAATATTCATGCTATAAATACTGCAAAACAGTCATTTTTAGGTATGGATGGACTAATGGACATGATAGAACTTAAGAAAACAGGGTATTTGCCTGAAAAAGCTAGGGAAATAGAAGAAAGAGCTATATTGTTCCTTGAAGAAATGATAGAGGTAGGAGGATATTTTAAAGCAGTTGATTCAGGATTCTTTATAGATTCAGGTGAGTATCCAGAAAGAAATGATGACGGTATTTCAAGAAAGATGGACGGCGGAGATGCTGTGGACACAATAGTACTGAGAGACAGTGATTATTATGCACCAGTTTGTGGTCAATTTGGGTTTAATAATGTTCCAAGTGAATATAAAAAAGCTTGCGATCCTATTTGTGAATGTACATTATGTGATCATTCAAAAATCCAATATATAGATGAATTAGACCAGAATGATAATGTATTTAAGAGAATGGAAAAAGTTAAAGAAGATGGAAATGTGATTCCTGAAGTTCAATGGGCTAAAGATGGGTACGTAAAAATCACTTTATTTATTCCTGAAAATGAACAAATTGCTGAAGCAGCAGCCATTGAAATGGGTAAAAGAATGAACTTAAAAGATGTTGAAATTCTTCATAAACAAGTACTTCAAAAAGCTGAAGGTTGCCTTGTAGAAATTAAAGGTGTTTGCGATTTTACTCCTGTAAAAAGAGATGAACTTATACTCCCTAAAAGAAGAAAAGTGCTTTCAAATCAAGTTATGAAAGATTACGTAAAGGAGCACCCAATAAAAATTGCGGCTGGAACAGTAGGAGAAGATGAACATTCAGTTGGACTAAGAGAAATTATAGATATTAAACATGGCGGAGTGGAAAGATTTGGTATAGATGCACTTTATCTTGGTACTTCTTGTCCAATAGAAAAATTAGTTGATGCTGCTATAGAATCAAATGCTCAAGCTATACTTTGTAGTACAATTATTTCTCATAATGATGTGCACATAAAAAACATGAGAAAACTTAGTGATCTTTGCATAGAAAAAGGGGTAAGAGATAAAATTATACTTATTTCTGGTGGTACACAAGTAACTGATGAAATAGCTAAAGCAAATGGTATGGATGTTGGATTTGGCCGTGGATCAAATGGCACAGGGGTTGCATCTTTCATAATAAAAAGTTTAATGGGTATTCCTGATATTGAAGAAGAGGAAGAAGCATAAAAGGAGGGAATTCTTGTGAAGGTAGATTATCTAGTTGCTGAAATAGGCAGCACTACTACTTTAGTTACAGCTTTTAATGCGTGTTATGACGATAAGGGACAGATTGCTGTTAAAATCCCTTTTCAAGGTAAAAGCTGTACCACTGTATTAGATGGTGATGTGACTATAGGACTGAGAGATGCAATAAAAGATATTGAAAATCAAATACAGGAATCAATTACATGGGAAAAGATGCTAGCTACATCAAGTGCTGCAGGAGGACTTCGCATAACAGTTCACGGACTAATGGAACAAATGACTGTTAAAGCTGCAAGAGAAGCAGCGCTTGGTGCTGGTGGTATCATAAAAATGGTTACTGCTGGGAAAATGAGAAAAAGTGATTTAAAGAGAATTCATGATATAAATCCAAACATGATAATGATTGCTGGGGGTACAGATTATGGTGAAAGAGAAACTGCACTTTATAATGCAGAACTCATAAGCCTTGAGAAATTCAACATTCCAATTGTATACTGTGGAAATATAGAAAATCAGGATGAAATTAAGGACATTTTTTGCGGCCAGGAGATCTATATAATTGATAACGTATATCCAATGGTTGATACGTTAAATGTTGAACCAGCAAGAAAAATAATACAACAAGCTTTCGAGAAGAATATCGTAAAAGCACCTGGAATGTATAAAATAAAAGAAATGGTAAATGGAAGCATTATGCCCACTCCAGGAGCAGTTATGGAAAGTTCAAAAGTTTTATACGATATGATAGGAGATTTAGTAGTCTTTGATGTAGGTGGGGCTACCACAGATGTACATTCTGTTACAGAAGGAAGCAGTGTGGTTTTAGATATGCTAATAAATCCTGAACCAAAAGCTAAAAGAACTGTAGAAGGAGATCTTGGAGTCTTTATAAATAGCAAAAATCTTATAGATTTACTTGACCCTAGGGATTTAGGTGGATATACAGTTGAAGATATAAATATTCACATAAAAGCTATACCTACAGACGTGAATGACATAATTGCAAGTAGAATTTTAACGAAAAAAGCTATTGATATTGCAATTGATAGGCATGTTGGAGTTATAAAAAGAAAGTATGATGGTGAAAGCGGTTTTGTGGCTTATGGTAAGGATTTATCTGAGGTTAAATATATAATAGGCACTGGCGGCGCACTTACAAGGCTTCCGAAGGGTGAAGATTTGCTCCTTGGAATAAGATACTTAAAGGATGAAGTTACAATGCTACCTAAAAAAGGTGCTGTGGTGCTCCTAGATAAAAACTATATTATGGCCTGCGCCGGAGTTTTAAGTGTAGAAAATAGTGAAATTGCCAAAGCACTTTTAATTCAAAGTTTAGGAATAACAGTTGATATGGAGATTGATGAAGATAAGGGTCCAGCTTAGAAAAAGGAGAGTAACCATATGAAAAAGACTTATCCATGTGTGGAAGTAGACTTAGCAAAATTAACACACAACGTAAAGAATGTCCTAGCAATGTGTAATGAAAAGCATATAAATGTTACTTCTGTAACTAAAGTATTTTGTGCCAATAGGCCAATTGTTGAGGCTATTCTTCGTGCTGGAGTCAAATCTGTTGCGGATTCTAGAATTTCGAATTTAAAAAAAATGAATGATTTAAATTGTAATAAGATGATGCTTAGAATTCCAATGATAAGTGAAGCATATGAGGTTGCAAAGTATAGCGATGTAAGTCTTAATTCTGAGCTTGCTACAATTGTGAAGCTTGGGGTAGCTGCAAAGGATTTAGATAAAATTCATAATATTATACTTATGGTAGATTTAGGTGATTTAAGAGAAGGAGTACTTATTGAGGATGTAAGTTCGGTTATTAAAGAAATAATAAAGATAGATAACATTAGCTTAATAGGCCTTGGGACCAATCTTACTTGTTATGGTGGGGTAATTCCTGAACGAGAAAACTTAGGAGTACTTATAAAATTAAAAGAAGAAATGGAAAAAACCTATGGACTTAGTTTACCTGTGATTTCTGGAGGAAACTCTAGCAGTCTATATATGGTTATGAATGATACTATGCCAAAGAAAATTAATCAGCTTAGGATTGGTGAGTCAATAGTTCTTGGTAGAGAAACGGCTTATGGACTCCCAGTGCCTAATTGCTATGACGATGCTTTTGTATTAAAGGGTGAGATAATTGAGATAAAGAGTAAACCAACATTACCAAGAGGTACTATAGGAATGGATGCTTTTGGTAATAAACCTGATTTTAAAGATGAGGGAATAAGAAAAAGAGCTATTATTGCAGTAGGAAGACAAGATATAAGACTCGAAGGGTTAACTCCAATGGACGAGAAAATAAGTGTTTTTGGTGCAAGTAGCGACCATCTAATTTTGGATGTAACTGATAGTGAAAAGGATTTAACTGTGGGGGATATCGTAGATTTTAAAATTGATTATGGCTGTCTTTTATCAGCCATGACTTCCCCTTATGTTGAAAAGTATTACAATAATTTATAAAATTATGAGGAGGAAAATATTATGAGAAACAAGATAAGAGTAGTAGTTTGGGGATTAGGTGTAATGGGTAGCGGTATTGCTACAATGGTACTAGGTAAAGCAGGATTTACTATTGTAGGTGCTATTGACATGGATCCGAGTAAAGTTGGTAAAAAACTTTATGAAGTATTAGGTGTTGAAGCTAATGAAGATAACTCTTGCATCGTTACAAAAAATGCTGAAGATGTTATAAAGAAAGGTTATGCCGATGTTTGCCTTATGGCTACAGCTTCATTTACAAAAGTTGTATTTCCATTAATAAAAATGGCGGCAGAAGCTGGCATGGATGTTGTAACAACTGCTGAAGAAATGTCATACCCAAGAGCGCTAGACCCAGAATTATCAGATGCAATGGATAAAATTGCTAAAGATAATAAGGTTTCTATATTAGGAACTGGAGTAAATCCAGGATTTATAATGGATTTAGTGGCTATAATGCTTACAGGAGTTAGTGATACAGTTGAAAGCATAAATGCTACTAGAGTTAATGACCTAGCTTGCTTTGGTAAAGCAGTTATGGTTGAGCAAGGTATTGGCTTAAAAGAAGAAGAATTTATACAAGGTGTTAAAGATAATACAATAGATGGACATGTTGGATTTTTACAATCCTTTGGAATGTTTGAAGAAGCCTTTAATATAAAGCTTAATAATATTAGACAAGAAAAATCACCAATACTTACAACTATTCCACGTAGCACAGATATTGTTTCAGTAAAGGCTGGAGACGTTGCTGGATGTAAACAATTAGGCTATGCAAATTTAGGAGACAAATTGTTTATAACAATGGAACACCCTCAGCAGATAAAACCAGAAATGGAGAATATTGATACTGGAGATTATGTTACAATTAAAGGAGTTCCAAACCTAAATCTTCAAATAAAACCAGAAATACCAGGAGGAATTGCTACAATAGCTATATGCGTTAATATGATTCCACTTGTAATGAATGCAGAGCCAGGACTTAAAACAATGCTTGATTTACCAGTTCCAAGAGCTATTCTCGGAGATGTTAGAAATTTAATAAAATAATAAATAATTAGGAGGAGCATATGCTCCTCCTAATTATTTATTATTCTTTATAATCTGAAAGTGTAGTGCTAGCATTTTGTAAAGCTCCATCTACAGAATTCAAGGTATTTTGGATTTTTTGTTTGTTCTCAGGTTTTTCTACTGAGCTGAGAGCAGTGTTTAAACAATCTTTTGCTGTTTGAAGATGATTTGTAACATCTTGAACGTGTTGTTTAGCATTTTTTGTTTGCATAAAATTATACCTCCTTGGTTTTATATATAAATTAGATACAAAGTTAGCATTAACAATTAGTCGTAAAACAATACTTAAATAACAATAATATTTAAATTTATGGTGCGTAATTAAGCGTATAAATTAAAATTAATGGTATAAACTAAGATGATATTTATAAATATATTAATATCATTTATAGTAGTAATATGAACAATTTATGTCGATATTTATATAAAAGTTGAAATTAATACATAAATATGGTATTATTAGCGTATGCGATATTAAACAAAGGAATTATTTTACATTTAGTAACGTAGTTTAACTAATAAAAGAGGTGAATAAATGTTAAAGATTGAGGTTAAAGGATTGACCAAAATATTTGGTAAAAATCCTAAACACGGAATTAAACTTTTACAAGAAGGAAAATCAAAAACAGATATTCTAAAAGAAACTGGAATGACCGTAGGTGTAAATAGAGTATCATTTGACGTGCATGCCGGAGAAGTTTTTGTGATTATGGGATTGTCAGGAAGTGGTAAGTCAACACTTGTTAGATTAATTAATCGCCTAATTGAGCCGAATTCAGGTAGTGTGTTAGTAGATGGTGAAGATTTAGCGAAGATGGATAAAAACAAACTAAGACAAACCAGAAGGAAAAAATTAAGTATGGTTTTTCAAGGGTTTGGATTATTTCCGCATCGTACAATATTAGAGAATGCAGGATATGGGCTGGAAGTACAAGGAATGAAGAAAAGTGAAATTCAAGAAATTGCTCGTAAATCACTAGAAATGGTGGGACTTGTAGGATATGCAGATCAATATCCTAGTCAATTATCAGGAGGGATGCAGCAAAGGGTGGGGCTTGCAAGAGCTTTAGCTAATGATCCTGATATTCTACTCATGGATGAAGCATTTTCAGCACTAGACCCACTGATTCGTAAAGAGATGCAAGATGAACTTTTAGGGCTACAATTATCTATGCATAAAACAATTATATTTATAACTCACGACTTAGATGAAGCACTTAAAATTGGAGACAGAATTGCAATAATGAAGGATGGAATTATTTCGCAAATCGGTACTCCAGAAGAAATCATGACAAATCCTGCTGATGATTATGTTAGAAAATTTGTTGAAGATGTAGATAGATCAAAGGTCTTCTCAGCACAACACGTTATGAAGCATCCAGAAACTATAGAAGTAGAAAAGCATGGTCCTCGAGTTGCGCTACAACGAATGAAACAAGCTGGAATTTCAAGTATTTATGTTGTTAATAAAAATAGAGAGTTCCTAGGCGTTGTAACTGCAGATGCTGCATCAGAGGCTGTAAAAAATGGAAATAAAGATATTTATGATGTTATGATTACAGATGTCCCTGTTGTCGCTCCAGATTTATCATTAAATGATTTATTTGAGATAATACACAATTCACCTGTACCAGTAGCTGTTGTCGAAGAAAAGATATTAAAAGGAATTATAGTTCGAGGTGCAGTACTTGCGGCTCTTGCAGGAAATGAGGTGAATTTAGATGACACAAATACCACAACTACCGATAGTTAAATGGGCTGACATGCTTGTAGCATGGTTAAGACAAAATGCTCAATGGTTTTTTGAACCAATTAAAGTGGGGCTTGATGGAATTGTAAGTGGTTTAAGTGATACATTAATAGCTATACCACCATTAGTTTTTATTCTACTTGTGGTAGCATTAACTTTATTCTTAACTAGGAAAAAATGGGGTTTATCTGCATTTGCACTAATAGGATTACTGTTAATACAAAATCTTGGATATTGGGATCAAACAATGCTTACTCTTTCCCTTATATTAACAGCTAGTTCAATTTCAATTATATTTGGAATTCCTCTTGGAGTTTGGATGTCGAAAAATAAAACAGTTCAAAGTATAATAACACCTATATTAGACTTTATGCAGACTATGCCTGCTTTTGTTTATTTAATACCAGCTGTTTCTTTCTTTGGAATAGGAATGGTACCAGGAATTATTGCATCTGTTATATTTGCGATGCCACCAGTTGTAAGATTAACTAATCTTGGTATTCGTCAAGTTTCTGAAGAATTAATTGAAGCTGCAAATGCCTTCGGATCAACCCCAACTCAAAAACTATTCAAGGTTCAACTTCCACTTGCCAAAAATACAATTATGGCAGGAGTTAACCAAACAATCATGTTATCACTATCTATGGTTGTTATAGCTTCAATGATTGGTGCTGATGGATTAGGTGTTGAAGTTTTTAGAGCAGTAACAAGAAATGAAGCCGGACAAGGTTTTGCTTCGGGCCTGGCTATTGTTATATTAGCAATGATACTTGATCGTATAACTCAAGCACTAAATAAAAAAAAGTAATTCTTAAATAATTAACTCATATGTATTAATTTTGTGAATTAGCAAAATAATATATATATAATATAAGGAGGAGATACATTTATGATTAAAAACAATTTAAAGAAACTTTGTGTGGTCGCTTTTAGTATAGCAGCCCTAACTTTTGTTGGGTGTAGTGCTAATAACAGCGGTGAAGAAACAAAAAAAGCTGACCAAACTTACGGTGAGCAAATGGATTATAAGATTACAGGGATAGATGCTGGTTCAGGCGTAGTGCAAGCTGCCGAACAAGCTATGAAAGACTATAACACAAAATTCACAGTACAGACTAGTTCAGGTGCGGCTATGACACAAGCACTTGCAGATGCTTATCAAAATGAGGAGCCAATTATAGTTACTAGTTGGTCACCTCATTGGATGTTTAGTAAATATGATTTAAAGTACTTAGAAGACCCTAAAGGTTCTTTTGGAGAGGCTGAACATATAAACACAGTTGTACGTAATGGATTAAAAGAAGATAAGCCTAATGCTTATAAAATATTAGATAAATTTGCTTGGACCCCTGCAGACTCGGAAGCTGTTATGCTTAAAATCAATGCTGGAGAAGACGCAAAGGAAATTGCAAGACAATGGATTACTGACAATAAAGACACAGTAAGTAAATGGACTGAAGGTGCAACAAAAGTAGATGGCGAAGAAATTAATATTGCTTACGTTGCTTGGGATACAGAAATTGCATCTACTAATGTAATTGGATTAGCATTAGAAGATATGGGATACGATGTTAAACTTACGCAAGTAGACGCTGGACCAATGTGGGCTGCAGTAGCTAGTGGTGATGCAGATGCAATTGTTGCAGCGTGGTTACCAGCAACACATGCAAAATACATGGAAGATTACAAAGGTAAATTTGAAGATTTAGGACCAAACCTAGAAGGAGCTAAAATAGGTTTAGCTGTTCCATCATATATGGACATTAATTCTATAGAAGATTTAGCTAAATAGAATAGTAATTCAGAATAGGCCCTTGAAGGGCCTATTTTTTTATTTTTTAATAATATGAGGTGAATTAACAATTCGTTCAAAAAGTGTTCAAAATATATTAGAAAATTGTTCAAAAATTGTTCAGAAATTGTTCAAATAGGAGGGGGCTTTATTGAATTTGAAAAGATACTTATGCTTTGTAAACAATTGACTTATGTTAGTAGTTCATTCATAATAAAAGAGTAACTTTGTTTTATTTAAGTTACTCTTTTATTATGAATTTAAACGGAGGATAAAAAATGCTTGATAAATTTAAAAAAATACAATATAATTCACCGGTGATATTAACATTTACTTTTTTATCTCTTGCGAGCTATTTGTTAGGTTACTTAACTAATGGAACATCGACTTCGCTTTTATTTTCAAATTATAGAACCTCGTTTTTAGATCCCTTGCAGTATGTAAGGCTTTTTTCTTATATATTAGGCCATGCTAATTGGGCTCACTTTTCAGGTAATTTTATAATAATTTTAATAACTGGACCTATGCTAGAAGAAAAATATGGCTCAAAAATTCTAGTACAGTTAATACTCATAACCGCTTTTGTTACAGGAGTAATACATACTGTTTTCTCAGGTAGTGCACTCCTTGGAGCCAGTGGCATTGTTTATATGTTTATTATTTTAAGCTCCTTTACAAATGCTGAAAAAGGGAAGATCCCACTAACTTTAATAATAGTGTTTTTCGTGTTTATTGGAAGAGAAATATTTGGAGGCGCCTTTGCTCAGGATAATATATCTCAACTTGCCCATATTATTGGCGGGCTTTGCGGAGCGTTATTCGCTTTTAAAATTAAACATATAGAAAAGTTAAACAATTAGACGAAAAAATGGGGTATTGATTCTAATAATGAAGGTGTCATTGCAGAAGAAGGCCCTCCAGAACAAATCTTTGAGAATCCTCAAAATGAAAGATTTGTTTAAGGATAACTGGAAATATAAACATATGATATACTAGGAAGATATAGTATAGCTAAATGGAGGAAATTTTTATGAATGCAACAAATGAATTAGGAACAGAAGGTATAGGTAAACTACTTTTTAAGTTTTCGGTGCCGGCTATAACAGGAATGATTGTAAATGCACTATATAATATTGTTGATCGAATTTATATAGGACATATTAAAGATGTGGGGTCTTATGCGCTTTCGGGACTTGCTATAACCTTTCCAATTTCAGTTATTATAATGGCTTTTGGAATGCTTATTGGTATAGGCGCTAGTGCGGTGATATCCATAAGGCTAGGAGAAAAAAACACGGATACTGCAAATAACATTTTAGGGAATGCACTTATACTTATAACATTAATATCGTTAGTACTTAGCTTAATCGGAGTTATGTTTCTAGATGATTTTTTAATCTTATTCGGCGCAAGTAAAAATAGTATCCCCTATGCAAAAGCATATATACAAATTATACTTATGGGAGCTGTTTTTCAAAATATAGGATTTGGTGTTAACAATATCATTCGGGCTGAGGGTAATCCGAAAATGGCAATGCTTACAATGGTGTTTGGTGCAATTATTAATATTATATTAGATCCCATACTAATATTCGGTTTTAATATGGGAATTCAAGGTGCGGCAATAGCGACTTTAATTTCTCAAGCTTTTAATACATTATGGGTTATAAAATATTTTACATTTAAAAATAGTGGAAGTATTCTTAAGATAAAAAAAGAAAATTTAAAGCTCCGTCTATATATTATAAAAGACATTTTGGCAATTGGGATTTCACCTTTTTCTATGCAAATAGCATCAAGTGCTGTAGTTGTTTTATATAATAAGGGTCTGTATGCATATGGAGGGGATACTGCAATAGCTGCAATGGGAATATTAAATAGTATATCAATGCTTATTTTTATGCCGATTATTGGAATAAGCCAAGGGATTCAGCCTATAATAGGATATAACTATGGGGCAAAATTGTATCCTAGGGTTTTAAAGGTTTTAAAACTTGCCATAGCTTTCGGCACTTTAATTGCTGTAATTGGTTTTTTAGGAGTACAGTTATTTGCTAAACCTATCATTGGTTTGTTCGTAGGTAATAATCCTGATATAATAAATCTAGGTGCAAGGGGAATCAGAATTGATTTAATGTTTTTACCCATTTTAGGGTTTCAGCTTTTGGGAGCAAGTTTTTTTCAAGCAATAAATGAGGCTAAAATTTCCATGATTTTAAGTATATTAAGACAAGTAATAGTGCTCATACCACTTATTCTCATACTTCCACTATTTTTTGGATTAGATGGAATATGGTTATCACAACCTGTTGCAGATTTGATTGCAACAGCGTTAACAGCATTATTTCTTTATAGAAGCATTAATAAACTTAAGTATAATGCTAGAATCTAACCATATAAAGAGGCTTATACATGCTAAATTCATGAATAGGTAGTCCTTTAAAAAGGATTACCTATTTTTAATTTCATTAAATTTTGATTTAATTGTAATTTTCAAATGTTATAAATAGATAATAGTATTGTAAAGTGATATAATAGATAATTAAATAAACTAAAGGGCGTGTTATTTCATGGATGTAGAAAAATTAACGATAAAGGTTCAACAATCCTTAAATGAGGCTCAATCAATAGCTATAAAAAATAGCCATCAGCATATAGATACAATGCATTTATTTGCAGCACTTATAACCCAAGAAGATGGTTTGATTCCTAATATATTCAGTAAAATGGGAGTGAATATAAGGCAACTGAATGAGGAAACAAGTAAAGGTTTAAACAGTATCCCAAAAGTTACAGGGAGCGGTGCGGATAGTGGCTCTGTTTATGCTACTAGAAGATTTGAAGAGGTTTTTGTAAATGCTGAACAAGAAGCTAAAAAGTTTAAAGATTCTTTTATAAGCGTAGAGCATGTAATGATTGGTTTAATGTATGTAAAATCTAAAGAAATTTCATATATATTAAATAAATTTAATATAACAAAAGATGATTTTCTAAGTGCACTTTCGAAAGTTAGGGGAAATCAGAGAGTGGAAAATCCGGACCCGGAAGGTACCTATGAGGCACTTGTTAAATACGGAGCGAACCTTGTAGAGCAAGCTAAAAAACATAAACTAGACCCTGTCATAGGAAGAGATGAGGAAATCAGACGAGTTATAAGGATACTTTCCAGAAGAACTAAAAATAATCCTGTACTTATAGGGGAACCTGGGGTAGGCAAAACTGCTATAGTGGAGGGACTTGCCCAAAGAATAGTTAAGGGCGACGTACCAGAAGGACTCAAAAATAAAATAGTGTTTTCACTAGATATGGGA
>JANZQE010000434.1:0-4881 GCA_038040705.1 Clostridium sp.
TCAAATAGGTGAAAAATGGGGTTACATAGATTCTACTGGTAAAATAGTAATAGATGCAGTTTTTGAAGAAGCCTATGAATTTACTGATGGAATTGCAAGAGTTGAAATAGGAAAAAGAATTGGTTATATTGATAAACTTGGAGAATACCTTTGGAAATTACAATCTTAAAATTATATGATAAAGCATCTATATTAATTATAGGTGCTTTAATTATATCTAAAATTATTTTTAAAGAATATATAGAAACTTTTACAGTATAAATTAATAGTATGTAGATAAAAGAATAGAAAATAAAGTTAACCTAACATTAAGTATAGCGAAAGTAGCAAGTTATAGGGGGAAATGCGTCATGAAGATTCTATTGTGTGTTAGACAAGATTATTATAGGAATTTAGCAGGGGATTCTGTCCAGATAATTAAGACAGCTGAGTATCTACGAAAGTTAGGGGTAACCGTTGATATAAATAATGGGGGAATATATGATTATTCAGATTATGATATTGTACATTTATTTAATATCACAAATACAGGAGAAACATATAGATACTATAAGATTGCAAATTACTATAAAAAAAATTTAGTAATATCACCTATGCATTGGGATATGAAAAAATATAATACTATAAACAATAATATTGAAAATATACAGTTATATGAAAGGTGTAATAGTTATAAAGAGGAAATTTTAAAAAAGAGTAGAGTTATATTTTGCAATAGTGAATTAGAAAAACAGCTAATTAAAAATGAATTTAATGTGAAAACAGAATATAAAGTTATCTATAATGGTGTAGAAGTTGAGGATGAAGAGATACCACTATATAATTTCAAAGAGAGATATAATTTGAATAATTACGTTTTATCTGTAGGTAGAATATGCGAGAGTAAAAATCAACTTGCACTATGTGATGCTTGCGCTAAACTCGATAAGCAGCTAGTTTTAATTGGAAGAGGAAATGATGATGAGTACCTTAAAAAATGTACTGCTTTTAAGAATGTAGTATATTTAGGATTTATGGATAGCTACAATGTATACAACGCGTATAGATTTGCTAAGGTACATGTACTACCCAGTTTTACAGAAATGCCTGGCCTATCATCACTTGAGGCAGCTGCAAGTGGATGTAACATTGTATCAACACAGGAGGGATGTGCTAGTGAATATTTCAAGGATATGGCCATATATTGTGATCCATATGACAGTGAAAGCATCCTAAAAGCAGTTAAGATTGGATTTGAAAGACGCAAGGATAGTAAACTTAAAAATTATGTTATCGAAAATTATAACTTTAATAGATCAATAAATGAATTATATAAAAGTTATTTAGAGATTCTTAAATAATTCTAAAACACACTATATTCCTAAATAAATTAACATTTGGGAATATAGTGTGTTTTATTTATAAATATAAATTATAATTATGAAGGTGAAATTAGATAGCATTTAAATTCTTATAAAAGTGAAAACTATAGTAAATTAACAACTAAAGTATTAAACGCTCTTAATTTATTACAACTTTTATTGTATAATAAGACTTAGAACGTTATTAGGAGAGATGAAAATGGATAAAATTGAATTACTAGCCCCAGCAGGAAGTATGGAAAGCGTAATAGCTGCAGTGCAAATGGGCGCAGATGCAGTTTATATAGGAGGAAGCAAGTTCTCAGCAAGAGCTTTTGCTTTTAATTTTGATGATGAGAATATAACTCGGGCGGTGGATTATTGCCACATTTATGGTGTCCGCGTATATGTTACTGTAAATACCTTAGTAAAAGATAATGAACTAAAAGAAATTATGGAGTATATAGGATTTTTATATAGCGAGGGAGTCGATGCATTGATTCTTCAAGATACGGGGCTTATATACTTAGTAAAAAATAATTTTCCAGACTTTGAGATGCATGCATCTACGCAAATGACGATTCATAATGGCGAAGGCGCTTTGCTTTTGAAAGATATGGGCTTTAAAAGAATAGTTTTATCGAGAGAGCTTAGTTTAAAAGAAGTTAATTACATATCCAATACATTAAAAGTTGAAACAGAGGTTTTTGTTCATGGAGCCTTATGTATATGCTATTCAGGTCAGTGTCTTATGAGTAGTATAATTGGCGGTAGGAGTGGGAACAGAGGAAGATGCGCCCAACCCTGTAGACTTCCTTATACACTAATAGATAAAAACTCAAATAGGACAGATGAGGCATATCTTTTAAGCCCAAAAGATATATGCACAATAGACAACTTAAAAGATATAGTTGCAACTGGTACTTCTTCGCTTAAAATTGAAGGGAGAATGAAAAAACCAGAATATGTTTCAGGTGTGGTGGAGATATATAGAAGAGCACTTGACAATGTTTACAATAATAGAGTACAGAAGTTAGATGTGGATACTAAAGTATTAACACAATTATTTAATAGGGAGGGTTTTTCAAAGGCATATCTTTATGGTAATACAGGTAAAGATATGATGGCTTATAAGGTCCCTAAAAATTCTGGACTTCCAATAGGTAAGGTAGCCTCTGATTTGTCGGTAACTCTTTTAGAAAATGTAGCTTTAAAAGATGGTATTATGTTTTCAGATAATGGATTTTCTATAGCTAAAATTACTATGGGCACAGTGGAAGTAGAAAAGGCCGGAAAAGGGGACAAAGTTCTGTTAAAACCAACTAAGTATAAAGCTGGAGACTTTTTATACAAAATCTCTGATGTAGATCTTATGAATAAACTTTCAAAGAGCTATAGTGATAAATATAAGAGAAAGATAGATTTAAATCTTTCGATAGAATTCAGTGTAAATAAGCCCCTTAGCATAAGTGCGAGTTACATGGGAGAGAGCTTCCGCGCTTTGGGAGATTTGGTTCAAGTGGCTGTAAATAAACCATTAGAAAGCCTACGTATTATTCAAAATCTATCTAAAACAGGGGATACCCCTTTCAAAATAAATGAAGTTAATTTTGAGAGCTTTGAAGAAGGTTTTGTACCGATGGCTGCTCTAAATTCAGTGAGACGAGAATTAATAGATAATATTCAACATTATATAATTGGAAAACATAAAAGAGAAAATAATATTGTACATATTAATTACAACAAAAAATTAGGGATGCAAGGAGAGAAAAAAAATATAGACCCTAAGGATAATAAGGATAACGCAATACCTGAGACACTCATATATGTAACAAGTAAGACTCAATTATCAGCGGTACTAGAAATGGGTTTTGATAATATTGCTATAAATCCTTTTATGCGATCGTGCGATGTTGACCTTAATACTTGTGATGCAAATATATACCTGAAAGTTCCGAATATTATTAAGGAAGAATTTGAAAGCATATGTGAGTTTATAGAAAACAATTTGTATAGAGTTAAAGGTGTTATTACAGCAAATTTAGGTATAATTAATAGATTTAACAAGAAAATAAGTATAATTGGAGATTACAAATTAAATGTTTTTAATAGATATTCATCAGATTTTTATGAGAGCTTCCTTAGGGGAACTTGCATTAGTGCTGAACTAAATCAAAAGGAAATCAAAGAAATAGCTGTTAAAAGCACACTACCACTTCAAATTATGGTTTATGGAAAATATGAACTTATGGTTAGTGAATACTGTGCTATAGGAAGCGTTTTGGGTAGCAAAAGTGATAAAAGTACTTGCGTTGAAAAATGTACTAAAGGTTGCTATACGCTTAAGGATAGAAAAGGCGAAGAATTTAGTATTAGCACCGATAAATATTGTAGAAGTTATATTTATAATAATGTTCCAGTAAATTTGATTTCTAATATGACTGAAATCATAAAAAACAATATTTACTCTTTTAGACTAGATTTTTTAGATGAAACCTATGAGGAAACTCTAGAGGTTCTTCATAATTACATTAAAAAAGAATGGTGTGGAGAATTTAAGAACTATACTCGAGGCCACTTCAAACGTGGTGTTGATTAAGTCAGAAAATATATGATAAAAGGAAAACGGTGAAGTTATGAATAAAAAATCATTAAAGGTTTTAGAATATTTTAAAATTAAAGATAAAATTAAGGAGTATACGCACACTACTGCAGGCAAAGATATAATAGATAATTTGGAGCCGTACACTAATGTGTACGAGGTAAAAGAACATTTACAGGAAACTAATGAGGCTTTACTACTTTTATCAACAAAAGGAAGTGCACCTTTTGAGGGCATATATGACGTTAGAAGTGCAATAATAAGGGCCTCTAAAGAGGCATCTCTTATGCCATCTCAACTACTTCGAATAGCACAAATGCTAAGGTGTGCTAGATTATTTCAGAATTACGTGGGTAGTCGCGGAGACCAGTTATCTACTAGAGTTTTAGAAGATATATGTATTGGAATTGTTCCAATAAAAAAATTAGAAGATGAAATATTTATAGCTATAATAAGTGATGAAGAGCTTTCGGATAGAGCTAGTAGTTTGCTTTTCAATTTAAGAAAATCACTAAAAGAAAAAAATGCTTCTGTAAAAGATAAGGTTACATCACTAGTTAGATCAAACGCAAAATATCTTCAAGAAAGTCTTTATACTATAAGAGGGGACAGATACGTAATTCCTGTTAAAATAGAACATAAAGGGAGTGTTCCGGGTATAGTTCATGATCAGAGCTCCTCAGGTGCTACACTGTTCATTGAACCAATGAGTCTTGTAAACTTGAATAATGAGATTAAAGAAATTATGTTAAAGGAAAAAGCAGAGGTTGAAAGAATATTAGCTGAACTTTCCTACAAAATATATGAAAATATAAATATCGTTACAAACAACGCAAATATAGTATGGGAATTGGATTTTATTTTTGCAAAGGCAAGGTATGCTATCGAAATTAATGCTATTAGTCCTAGAGTTAATGAAGAGGGTATAATAGATATAAT
>JANZQE010000435.1:0-2814 GCA_038040705.1 Clostridium sp.
GGCCTCCTCACTTATATATTATCTCGCCGCTACTGGAACAGGATATATATATTGTAGCTTTAAAGATAATACCGGTTATGAAGATTTCTTCAATAACATATCAGATCTTAATTGCGATGTAGTAATCGAACTTTTTTGTAATCAATCAAAAGCAAGTAGCAATTTCTCTCCTTATAATGAAAGCTCTGTAGTTAGAATATTTATTAGTAAATATGAGAACCTGAAGGATAATTTAGAAAGTTTTTCTAGTAAAATGGTGGGTTCTGAATTCACTCCTACCATTTTAGCAATTAACAGTGGTTGGAATGGCTTTCTTCAAACTTTTACTAATAAAGAAGCTTTAAATAATTTGCTTGTAAATCCACTACCCTCAGATTTAGAATCTCTTTGCGATAATGCTGAAGATAAAGAAGGACCTATTCTTTCAGCTTGTCTTCTTGGACCTCTTGCCACAATTGAATGTATAAAGCTTATTTTGAAGATTGGAACTACATTAGATAAACCACTGTATTTTAATCTTTTATCTATGGAATTCTATAAGTCTGATAATATGGATTTTGAATTAGAAACTTCTGATTTTCTCAAAAATAGTTATTCTGACAATCAATTAACTAAGGCTTCCAAAAGAAACGATACTACTAAAAATTTATCAAATAGTAAAGTGTTAATTGTTGGTGCTGGAGGACTTGGATCCCCTGTTGCCTATGCACTATCTTGTTTAGGTGTTGGAACCATTGGTATTATTGACTATGATAATGTTGAGATTAGTAACCTTAACCGTCAAATACTTCATTCGGTTTCAAGAATTAATATGCCAAAAGTAGAATCAGCAGAAATTTTCTTAAATAATTTAAATCCAAATGTGAAAATAGTAACTCACAATACTAGCCTCAATATAAGTAATGCTATAGATATAATTGAAGATTATGATGTAATTATAGATGCACTTGATAACTTTCCAGCTCGTTACCTTCTAAATGACTCTTGCTATTTTAAGAATAAGCCTCTTGTAGATGCAGCGGCAGTAAGGTTTCACGGATTAATTATGACAATACTTCCAAATAAGGGCCCATGTTATCGCTGCGCATTCCCTTTAATGGCTAATCAAAAGCCTGGTACAAGTTGCTCTGAAGCAGGCGTTTTAGGACCAGTACCTGGAGTCATGGGCTTTCTGCAAGCAGCTGAGGTTGTTAAATTACTCCTAGGAAAGGGCATGCCCTTATCTAATAGAATAATCTACTATGACGCGTTGTATTCTGACTTTGATACTATTAGCATAGATAAATCCACAGACTGCGATTTATGCGGCAGTCACCCAACCATAACTACACTTACTGAATATGATAATTCCTGTGAAACCAATAAAAATAAGGGAACCAGCTAATTAAACGCTGATTCCCTTATTTCTTTCTAGTAATATTTTTTTATCCCCCAGCTGACAAAAATCTTAAACGGAAAGCATACAGCATTTGCTCTGAAATCTCTTTTCTACATCGCAATGTAACTATGGTAGCTGGAATTTTAAGCGACCCTAATATAACTAATTTTTCCTTCGCTATTTCAGCCTGCCACCCTTTTCCACTGAACTTCTCATCGTCTATAACTTTACCACCAATACTAATAAAATAATTTACTATCTCTATTCTTTTCATGCCTCTCATCTCTAAAATTTTCTCAACATACTCCAAATTATCCTCCACCAACTGGTGGGAACAGTGCTATTAGATCTGACTCTATCAGTGGTTTATCAAATTGTCCATCGCGACCATTAACTAGCATAATTGCAACCTCTGATTTTTCTATCCCTAAAATAGCAATAACATCCTCTGGAGTTTTACCTGCTTCTAGTTCCAAAACTTGAATTTTATCTCTACCATCTCTAAATGTAGCAAATAGTTTCACTGTAATCTTCACATTCTCACCTCTCAATCAGAGCGTTTATTATTTTATAAAATTAGAAACTATAATCCTAATTCTTTTAATTTTTTTTCTGTTGGAATACCACTTTCATTCCAGCCTCGCTCGATATAATAGTCTGGAAGAAGTTCAGATAATCTATGAACATTTCCTTTAGAAGGCCCTTCTTTAATTGGCTCCTCGAGTAATCTTTTTGGCAGTGTATCTTGGGACGCATCTATTCCAGCAGCTAAATTAAATTGTCTTTCTATATTGTAGATTCTATCTCCTGCTTCAAGTATAGATTCTGCTGTGTGCTCTGTACCACATACTGCATTATATAAATCAGCATAATCAGGAGCTCCCATAGCAAATGATGTGAATAAACATAATCCAAGTGAATCTATAGTTGCAGTTAAGTCTTGAAAAATCTTTGTCCAAGTAGCTTTTCCCTCAAGCGAAAATCTATCCAATTTTTGTGGAAGCCCTAATATTTCTGGGGATATCATATATCCTCTTACATGGCAACCACCCCTGTTGGATGTAGCGTATGAAAGCCCTTGACCCTGTATACCTCTTGGGTCATAAGCAGGAATTTCAAGTTTCTTAACTGTCATTGAAAGTTCCGCTGCGCCATAAGAATCACAAAGTCTGTATGAACCCTGCGCCATTTTTGCTCCGAGTCCTTCTGATTTTCCTATTTTTATTGTCCAATCTATCATTCCTTGTACATTCCCAAATTCTAGTGGAGTTCCCTCTAGTTCTTCTTCTTTAATATATCCCTTTTGATAAAGTTCCATTCCAGCGGCAATAGTCGCTCCTACAGAAATTGTATCCATACCATATTCATTACACCAGTAGTTTGCCTTGCATATTGCATTCATATCAGCTATTCCACAATCCGAACCAAAAGACCAA
>JANZQE010000436.1:0-2509 GCA_038040705.1 Clostridium sp.
TAGAAGATGAAGTAAGTAATGAATATGAAGTGCTTGTAGACGGTAAGTGGGTAAAGAATCCAAAGAGAGTAACTAATAGAGTTGAACGTTGGTATAAAAACAAGCTTGGTGATAAGAGATTTACTGCTCAAGAAGATAAAGACAATGAAGTAAAGCGTTTAACAGGTAGTAAGTATCATGACTTTTTTGATAAAGATATACATGCGAGATTTTTTAATAGTGATGGTACCAGGAGAGTTAACCCTGGTCCAAAACCTACCTTCTCAAATAGTGTTGACAGTCAAGTATATGATAAATTAGAAACCTACTATACTGATTTGATTGCATCCTTTTCAGAAAATGGTAAGAACCCATTAGTTTTTACTGAAATAAAGATCTATGATCCAAAAGAAAAAGAAGCAGGTACTATTGATTTACTTATTGTAGAAGAAGATGGCACAACTAATATATATGACTGGAAGTTTATGAGTATTTATAAAGGTGCTGAAGATGTTGCTTGGTATAAAAAAGGTGCGTTTGATATTCAGCTTGGTAGATATAAAGAGATACTAGTAGATAATTACGGAATTAGTACCATAAGTAAAAACAGGGCTATACCAATTATAATGGATTTTAAAAGAGCAAATCCCAAAGATCAAAAAAGTAATCTGGAAATTAAAGGTATTAAGATAGGTAGTGTTGACCCAGGAAAAATAGATCCTCTTACACTAACACCTGTATCAGAAAAAACAGAAATAACAGGAGTAGAAGTTATTGATGATGTGCTCTCACAACTATCTGCTGTTCAAAAATCATTAGAAGAAAAGTCTACAAAGACAGATGATGAGTATGAATTCAAAGTAGAAAGAGTAAACCTTATAAAAAAAGCAGTTAGATCTCTAAGAGGTAATCAAAACCTTGGACCATTGATTGACACAATTGCAATAATGGAAAGAGAAGGTACAAATATACTTTCAGAATACATAACCTCCTATGATGGAAGTCCTGATAATGATAAAGATTTAGACGATGTTACTCTTTCTGAATTTTCTGCAAGCATGATGGAGTACATAGGGTCTGCAGAAATATTTGGAACTCTTGCAGATGAACTAGGTGACTTGATCTACACTAAGGAAATGGAGATAGAGGCTATTACAGAAGAAGAGAAAGACAATTTAGCTTCACGTAAAGAGCTTGTTCAAAAACTTAAAGATCAACAAGAATCTATTCGTAGGTCTCGAAGAAAAATTGAAAAACTTTCTGGAGAATTCACTTCTAAATTTATAGGAGAACGTAATCTTGTTACAGGATTAATGAACCCAGAGAAGGTTGTGACAGGACTTAAATCATTGTTTAGAGGGTTGTCAGATATAGGTTTAGCAGCTACAACTCTTTTATACAAGATGGCTAATTCTGCAATGGGTAAGGCTAATGCAGAATCATTAAAAGAAACTAATGAGTTATTAGGTATTAGAGATAGACTAAAAGCTAGAGGTGGTAATTTAAAAGATATAGTATCTAAGATATATCAAAGAGATAAAAAAGATAGTATTGTAAATAAACTTATATATCAATATGAGGCAGAGTATTATTCAGAGTTAAAAGCAAATTCAGAAGAAGGTGCAAGAAGTAAGAAGTGGCTTAAAGATAATGTTAATTTACCAGCTTACTATAAAGAGGCTAAGCCTATATTAGATAGGTCTATTTCTAGAATAAAGAAAAACAATCCAGAGGGTGAGCGTAGAGAAAAGTTAGTATTAGAAGCTAATAGAATGTGGGATGTTCTTAGAACTGACTTTAATGGTTGGGGTAATTTCGTACTAAAAAGACACCCACAAGAGAAGTGGCAAAGTAAAGAGTATCTTGATATTAAAAAAGATCCTGAATTACTTGAACTTTATAACTTTATTACTAAACTAAATGTCAAAGCTCAAGATATAGGTTACATAAACAATGCTGTACGTTCTACATTTTTACCTTTTGTTAGAAAAAGTATGGCAGAAAGTATTGCTTGGGACGGTTCATTACCTCCTCTTTCTAGATTTAAAGAAAGGTTACAAAACAAAGCTGATGATGTTGGATATGGATCTATTAATGAGGTTACAAATGAATTAGAAAACTCCATACCTAAATATTATGTTAATGACTTTAGTATTCAAGAAGATGGTCCTAATGATTATTCTGATGTTAGTTTAGATATATTTAAGAATCTCTTACTTTATACTAATCACATGAATAAGTATAAGTATCTAACTGAAATAGAGGATCAACTTCTTCTTGCTAAAACTGTACAACAGTTTAAGAAGAATATAAAAACAGGTAGATTTGGAGGTGCTATAAAAGAAAATGGAAGATTAGTACTTGAGGCAGGCTCAAAGAAAAACCTTGAAATCATTGATCAATTTTTTAGAGCTACGTTGTATGGTCAAAAATATGCATCAGATGATTCTGATATAGGATTTAACCTATCAAAAGTAACAGACATTATAAACAAAGCAGTTGGTAGAGATATCGTTAGTCGAACAGATAA
>JANZQE010000437.1:0-4372 GCA_038040705.1 Clostridium sp.
GCAGTATATTCAGCTACTGCCTGAGTATGGAACTCTTCATTATCAGTAATTAAAGCTCCTATTCTAAGTCCACAGGCACTCCATACCTTTGATGCGGTATCGAGGGCTATTCTTCTGCCTTCTATGCCAGGCACATCTTCATCAGTAATTCCCCAGATGCTTACCATTTCACTATCAACATAATAAAGTCCGCGGTAAGCTTCATCGCTGATCATCCACATATTATATTTTACGCATATTTTAGCAAGTTCTTTAAGTGTTGCATAGTCGTAGAGCTGTCCAGTGGGATTGTCATAAGGTATTACAAGAAGTGCTCCAGGATTGTGTTTTTTAATGGTTTCTTCAATTTTGTCCATCTCTGGAAGGCTGAATTTGCCATCATCACCTAAATGACGTTTCACTGTAACAGTTTTACGTCCGACTCTTTCTGCAAAAGAAATATAATTTGTATAGGCTGGATCAATCATCATAAGAGGTCTATCATCAGTGCCTGCATCTCCGCAAACACCGAGTAATAACAGTTCCATACCAGATGATCCGCCATCAGTTACCTGAACGAATAATTTACTTGTATCAAATCCTTGGCATTTTAATATATTTTTAAATGCATCCTGAGTCTCGGTTACACCGACAGTGCCTGAATATCTTATAACACCCTTTGCAAATGGGCTTTCAGGTGCATCCAGTGCAAACATCCTTTTCTGCATGGCAGGATTCGTTGGAAGTGAAACGTTTCCAATTGCTACATTAACTAATGCGGGTTTAACTTTACGCTCGGCAAATCTCATCTGCCCAAGTCTAACATCTGATGGCATCCTTTTCTTTAAATGTGCGGAAAGTACTGGCTTGTTCATAAAAAATACCCCCTAATAATATAATTGTAATTCATGAAATTTTTACCTTCTCAAAAGATTATATCAGAATAATCAATTTATTACTATGGCGATTATTTTTTATAAAGGAAAATTGTGCTTCTACTTCTTCGATATATGATATGATATAGCTATTGAAAGAATATTATAGGAAGAGGGCTTAAATATGTATGTAAGTGAAAATACAATAGTTGTTCGGTATGCGGAAACAGATAAGATGAGTATAGTTTACCACGCTAACTATCTAGTGTACTTTGAAGTGGGCAGAACAGAATTTATAAAGGGAATTGGCATGAGCTATTCAGATATGGAGAAACTTGGAATAATGATACCAGTGATTGAAAGTAATTGTAAATATATTCAAGGGGCAAGATATGACGATAAATTAATAATTAAAACATGGATAGAAGAATTAACTCCAGTAAAAGTAATTTTCAATTATTCGGTTATTAGAGAAAATGATGGTACAGAAATCGCTCAAGGGAGTACAAAACATGCCTTCGTTAATAACGACTTTAAAATAGTCAATTTGAAGAAAAAGCACCCAGACATATTAGAAAAATTACGACAATTGGTATAATTAAAAAAGAAGTCAAAAGAGGCTATAAAACATATTTTAGTTATAAAAAGCATAGTTTATATAGAAATCACTTTAAAGAGAAAAGGAAAAATTATGGGCAATTTTATTTCTAATATATCATATAGCTTTCTTATTGCGTTTGGAGTAATGTTTGGTTCTTGTACCTTTGCTGGAATAGGTGCCATAATAAACAATCATCCACCTTTAAAGACCATGTTAGATTTAGCTAGTTCCATTAAAATATGGGCTGTGGCTATTGCCTTAGGGGGAACATTTTCTTCTTTTCAGGTTATAGAAGAGGGGCTTTTTAAGGGAGAAATACGATTAATGATAAAGCAAATAGCATATATTTTAGCAGCATTATTAGGAGCAAATGTAGGGTTTTATACCTTGAAGCTCCTTGAAAGATGTGGCGATTTATGGACAAAGTAAAAAAAGAAGGATATTTTCTATTTTTCGCTACAGGATTTATAATAGGTGGTATTATCGGGATTATAGCCCTCAGCTGCTTAATAAGTTATAGAATAGATGAATACCATCAAAACATTAGTGGTTTAGAAGCTTTAATTGAAGATAAAGATACTCGTCTTGAAAAGCTGGAGGAAACTATTAATAATAAAAAATTAATTGTGAAAAAAACAGAGGTTACTTTAGAAAATGAAAAAGATGAACTAACAAGAATAATATTACAAAAGCATATAAAAGAAAAAATAGATAAGTTCGTTGGCAAGGAAGTAGATAAGATAGATGCTGATATGATGTGGGAGATTCTAGATAAGAGAAGAATGAAAATAAAAGATAAAGAATATAGGCTAAAGGTGAGGAAACTTGTGATTTCAGAAACAGTCCATATTTGGATTGAAATATGGACTGATAGTTAACAGGAATTAAAAGAATTAATATTAAATGGCAAACAAATGGGGGAATTATTATGATAGAAAAATTTAATGATATTTACTTTAATGGCAAAATTTTTACATCAAATCCAGCACAACCGTGCGCAAGTACAATGGTTGTTCGTGACGGTAGAATTACCTGGATTGGTGACCAGAAAGATTTAAAAGAAGTGGGTGGTAATTTCATTGATCTTAAAGGGCGTAGGGTTCTTCCAGGTTTTATCGATGCTCATATGCATCCATTTTTCCTTGCAGATTCTATAAGTCAAATTGCATGTACACCACCTATAACCAATTCAATTGAAGAGTTATTACAACATATAAGTAAAAAGTTAGAAGAACAAGGTCCTGATGCTTGGATAGAAGGTTGGGGGTTTGATGAAGGCAAGTTAAAAGAACATCGCACGCCAACACGCTGGGATTTAGATAAAGTTGCGCCTAATACCCCTGTTGTAATAATTCGTACATGTTGTCATATTATAGTCGCTAACAGCAAGGCACTTAAAATGGCTGGAATTGATAAAAACACCAGTAATCCTCATGGAGGACAAATTGATAAAGATGCAAATGGTGAACTAACAGGTATTCTACGAGAAAGTGCGAGGGAAATGATTTTTAAAATTGTGGAAGCTCCAACACTTGAGGAAAGTGCTACTAATCTTGCGAATTTAAGCCCTATACTGCTTGCTCATGGAATTACAACTATAACTGAAATGTTAGCAAGAACCGGAGCGATTGAATACTTTGACTTGTATAACAGAGCTCGAGAAAAAGGCCTTAAACAACGTACGGTTTTATATTATATTACCTGGGATATAGATAAAAGTACCACGTTAGAAAAGGAAATGGTATGTAGCGATAATCCTATTTACGTCGGCGGCATCAAGATATTAGCAGACGGCAGTGTATCAGGAAAGACTGCATGGATTGATCCACCATACTTTAGTGATGATAAAAATTATGGACTTTCAACAACCTCTAAGGAAGAGTTATTAGAAGCTTCGGAATATGCCAAACGTAACAACATTCAACTTGTTGTTCATGCAATGGGTGAACAAGCAATTGATTTAATTGTAGATACTTTCTATGGTAAACCTGGCTGGCTTAAGGATAAACCATCTATCAGAATTGAACATGCAGCTATGCCTACAAATAAAGCTCTTAAGCGCGCAGCTGAAATTGGAATAGCTTTTGTAACGCAACCAATCTTTCAGTATGCTGAAATCGAAACTTATCTTAAGAACCTAGGACCTGAAAGGACGAAGAAAACATATCCGGTTCAATCAATGTTAAAGGCAGGGATTAAAGTAGCATTTTCTTCAGATGCTCCTGCAACAGCATGGGCAGATCCATCAGATCCTTTTGTTTCCATAAAGGCTGCTGTTACGCGGATATCCTATGATGGCACCGATTGTGGTGAGGAACATAGAGTAGATGTCCGTACTGCCATTGAGTTCTATACTAGGGAAGCTCAGCAAATTGCAGGCATACCAGGGGTTGGACAACTTACAGTGGGATACCAAGCTGACTTTATAGTGCTTGACCAAGATATTTTGGATATTAGCTCGGATAAAATTGATGATATTAGTGTAGAAGAGACCTACATAGGTGGTAATTTAGTGTATAAAAAATAATGTTAATTAATTTTTAAGGGGGAAGTAAAATTAGTGCTGGATTTCAAATATCTCTAGTTATATTGGCTTTTCTCCTAGTTCTAGGAGGATGTGTTCTAATGAGTCATACTAAAGATGATAAATATTTCAAATTATTATATATTGCATTAGGAATTCTTATATATTTAGAATTTAAGGGAACTTTAAACGTAATTAAGAATATGAATGTTGTGAATGATATTCTTATGTGGACAATCATAGCTGTCCCAACAATATATTATGTAATTAAGAAAGATGTAAGGAAACTTGTAATGTTTTTAGTTATTCCTGTAATATTTACATTAATAGGGCTAATATTCACTTATCTAGATATATTAAATTATATATAAAATTCAAATTACCACCCAATAT
>JANZQE010000438.1:0-2711 GCA_038040705.1 Clostridium sp.
TGTATCGAAAAACAGAAAAAGGATTTGCCACAGATGATTTTCAGCATGAACAAAGTTTGGTGTTTGATTTAGAGAACGGTTTAGTTATTCTAAATAGTTGCTGTCACGGTGGCGGTGATAACATTATTGAAGAGGTAATGGAGACGTTCCATGGAAAGGAAGTTTTGGCTATAATCGGTGGTTTTCATTTAATGGGGAATATAGGTACCAAATCTATGCGTGGAAAACCAGAAGATGTTAGAGCATTAGGGAAACGACTATATGATTTGAATGTAAATCATATATATACTGGTCATTGTACTGGTAATCCTGCTTATAAGATATTGAAAGAGAACCTGGGAGAACGGTTGCAATATTTTAGTACGGGCACCATAGTTGAACTATAATATTATGAGCAATAATGTGAAGTTAATTCATACTTTTCTTTTAAGAAGATAAACAAGATGTGCGTCAAACTTGTAGCATATTACGTATAAAAGGAGAAATAAATGAAGTTAATAAAAATACCTAATACTCTATTTTATATTTTAGTTTTCATTACATTAATTGTGGTTATTATTGGTGAAACCCCTTCTTTAAAAGATAAAACAGCACGCATAATAAAAAATATAAAGTTTAAGACCATCACTAAAAATATGGAGACGAAGAAGTTTGATAATATTACATATTATTACTTAAATAAAGGCAATGGAACATATATAAATACTATCAAAGAGTATATAAAAGAAGGGGAAGTAAAAACAACCCCATTATTGGGACAAACAACCATGTATCCTTTTAATATAATTATCTTCCCAACATCTGAATCATTTGGTAAAGCTTTTAACGTTAACCCTGAAGAAAGCAAAGCGGTAACTATTTTTGACTCTTTATATGTCCCAAATGATAATATCAATTCATACGTTTTGGTACATGAATATACTCACTATAAAATGAGTTCATTTTGTAAAGATAAAGGTATACAGGGATTTAAAATACCTTCATGGTTTAGTGAAGGAGTTGCGGAATATGCAAGTTCAACTTTGTTTCCTGATAAATTTATGAATCCCAAGATACAAAAAATAAAAGACTTTAGAAAATTAGATAAAAACACACAAATGTGGAAATACCATGATTCTTATGTGCAAAGTTATATGGCAGTGAGAAAGATAATAGAGATTAAAGGAAAAGATTCAATACAACAAATTCTCATAAATACTAAGTCCATGACATTTTACAATGCTTTTGAGAAAGTGGTTGGTTTAAGCATAGAAGATTTTCAAAAGTTATGGGAGAAGCAGCTAGAATAAATTGATACCGTTAATGCTTTATTAAGTATGTGTTATATAGAATTGTCCTCTTCTTATTTTGAGTATTCGAAATTATTAATATCGACAGACTTAGATAAAGCAGTATCCATGGCAGAAAAGTCAGCACAGTTAGTTAAGACAGATTCAGATAGCCCTAAATTTATGATGAATTATTTTTTATTAATAAATAATTATGTTGCACCACACTTGTAGAATTAGACGAAATAAAGATAAAAAATAATTTTGTAGAAATCTAATGGAAAGGGGTAAAGAAGTGAGTAACCAAAAATGTGCTTATTGTAATAAACTAATAAGTAATGATAAAATTTATTGTGATGATAAATGCGAAAATTACTTTAATAAATTTCAGAGCTTCTTTAAGAAGTACAAAGTCTTCTTTGTTATATTAATAGCCATGAATATAATTGTTGCGATAGTTGGTGCAATAATTACTATCACAAACTTACAGTTAGGTATATCAATAACATGTATAGGAATTATGATATTAAGTTGAACTATTATCGTTTTGCCATTTGCGACACCAGAAACATTTAGTAAATTAGGGATTAAGAAAACAATCTTAATTATTAGACTTTTAGGATTGTTATTATTGATAGGAAGTTTTAGTTGCTATCGTAATCCTCAAATATTACTTTAAATAAATCGGCTCGCATGTTTCATAAACTGTGACGTAACGGTAAAATATATCGATGTACTATTTATATAATAAGGGGTTGAAATTATGGATATAGAACAAAACATGTACAGAAAAGCTGTTGAATTTATTGAGCATCGTTTTCCAAAAGGATGGGGTGGTGTGGCAGTAATTCATACTGAGGATGATAAATATTTAATAAGTGTGGCGTAACAAACAAAGACAACGTTCTTAAATTTGTAACCCTTAATGAATTACAGCCATACCATTGGACAGGAGCTTATCCGAATGAAGAGTTAGAGCATTATAAGAAAATAGACTTTAAAAACAACAAATAAGTATAATCTTTTATTTTTGTTAAGCCGTTGCATTCGTATATTGTTTATCTATTTTTAAACTAAGATAGATAAACAATCGTACTAAATAGCGAAGTAAGATTATTTGAAGAAAATTATAAACGCTTTAATGCCCTAATTATGTTTAGGTCATTTTACTTTAAAGTGGATTGATTTAAAAGCATTGAAACTTCTATGTTTTGAAGGATATTAAGTACATTTGTAGAATAATGGTATTATAGGAAGTAGAACTATACATTATCTAGCAAGATTCAGTTGTTAGATGATACGAATACTATTTTTGTTGCAAGTCAATTATCACCACATCTAATTACATTTATCTTTGCATTGATTTCAATGGTTGGGATTATATATCTAATTTTTACTCGAAAAGCAACGAAATAACCATAATTTTGGTGTCGCAGTTGTATG
>JANZQE010000439.1:0-4502 GCA_038040705.1 Clostridium sp.
CTGAAAGTAGAAGAATAGTAAATAATAATGAGATTATTGATCTTGTGGGTTACTCAAATACCCCATACTTTAAGATGGAAAAGATTTTAGTCAACGACAGCATAACGTTAAGAGCTGAAGACTGTTTTTATGGCATATATATTTTATCCGGGAATGGAAAACTCATTACATCAAGCAGTGAAACACCTATTTTATCAAATGACCAGTACTTTGTTTCATCAATTTGTAACGATTTTGAAATAAAAGCTGAAAGCACTACGATGGAGATAGTACGGTTTTGGGGACAAGACCTTATGTGAATTATTTTCTTAGGCTTTTTCAATATCAAACTATAGTTTATAAAAATGGTGTTTAATATATTAAATAATTAAAAGACCACACCTTTAATAAGGTGTGGATTTTTTGAGTGTTAAAGTGGTAACTGTATATAGAAACCAGCTTTATATCGGAAGGGTAGGATCTTTGGAAAACTATAAGTCTTTCAATAATCAAAATTAAAAACAGTGCTGAGTTTTATGATATACTAAATCATATACAAGATCCAATTTTTTCTAGAGTGTGGAAGTTTATAGGGGGTAGCAAAGTGACACAAGTGGAAATGAAAAGAGAACCATATGTACTCCGAATCGCAGGGATATTGTGTTTGTTTAATATTCCAATAATTCTGTTTCTTATCTTAAATAATTATTTTATAGAACGTATTATAGGAATGATTTTAATTTCGTTAGTAACTCAATACGGTTTAGCAACATATATTTCAAATCTTTTATATTTTCATCATAAAAATATTGTGGAGAACATGGTAAAAATAGAATCATCAATAGTTTTAAAAAAAATATATATTGTATACATTATTGTGTATTTTATATTTTATTGTGTTTTATTATATTTACTTGCTCAAAAGGGCACAGATGCTAAATATATAAGTTATTTAATACAGATTATGTGCTTTCTAGCAATGCCTATATGGACAAATTCAGGTAATCCCTTCCCCTGTTATATAGGGGATAAAAACTTTATATATGGAAATATACAAGTGAAAATAAATGATATTGATCGTTATGAAGTTGTGATTGTGAAAAAATATAAAAAACAGAAAAGAGATAAGATTCAACTTAAAATTTTTCCTATAACCGGAAAAGAAATATTGGTGATCAATAGTTCATTCTCTTACAAATTGGTTGAAGAAATTGAAAAAATCTTTGAGAACAGGTATATAAATAAAAAAATGAAACAATATGGCATGCAACAATAAAGCAAAAGCATAAGACTGATTATGCTTTTGCTTTATATATCGACAAATATACAGAATAATAGGAAGATTGAGATTAATACCTCGCAAAAGGTTGACAGGTTTATATGTAAACGATATACTTGTAAAGAATTATGTTGATTTTTGCATTAAATTGTAGAAGTATTTAAATGTTTTTAACTTTAGGGGGAATGGTCATGAAAAAAACAAATGAAAAGCCGAAAAGAGATCAGTGGAGTTCAAAAACAGGATTTATACTTGCTGCTGCTGGATCTGCAGTTGGTCTTGGTAATCTTTGGAAGTTTCCTTACACCGCAGGTAGTAATGGTGGAGGCGCTTTTGTCGTTGTTTATATTGCAATGCTATTTTTAGTTGGGTTTACTTTAATGATGGCGGAGCTTGTACTGGGTAGACATACACAGCTAAGTGCAGTAGGTGCTTATAGAAAAATTAAGAAAAAATGGGCATGGGTCGGATTTATAGGAGTAGCGGCATCATTTTTAATATTAACATTCTATAGTGTTATTGGTGGATGGGTATTAAAGTATATTGTCACAGCATTTTCAGGGGGATTTAATACTACAGACCTTGGCTCACTTGAAGGTATATTTACGACCTTCATAGGAAATCCAATCCAGCCAATTATTTATCATGGTATATTTATGGCAATAACATTATTTATAGTTATGGGTGGTGTTAGTGGTGGTATAGAAAAGATTAGTAAAATTTTAATGCCAGCATTATTTATAATGATGATTGTAATTATGATTAGATCCGTTACACTTCCGGGTGCTATGAAAGGTGTTGAATTTCTATTAAAACCAGATTTTGCTAAAATTGACGGCTCTGTTATATTAGCAGCGGCGGGGCAGGTTTTCTTTTCTCTAAGTCTTGGTATGGGTGTTATTATTGCATACGGTAGTTATCTTGGGAAAAATGAAAATCTTGTAGAAAGCTCTCTTTTTATTCCGTTACTTGATACTATAATAGCATTACTCGCAGGACTTACAATTCTACCAGCAGTTTTTGCTTTAGGATTCGATCCAGCTGGCGGACCTGGACTTCTTTTCATAACATTACCAGGTGTATTTGCTAAGATGCCTTTAGGCTCTTTCTTTGCTATACTATTCTTTGTTTTAGTTTTATTTGCCGCTATTACATCTTCAATTTCACTGTTAGAGTCGGCAGTAGCAGTATGTATTGACGAATTTAGATGGAAACGTAAAACTGCAACAATTGGACTTGCAATTCTTGCTTTCCTTATTGGTATACCTTCTTCATTAGCTAATGGACCTGTTATGTCAGATATGGTATTTATTAATGGTCTTAATTTCTTTGACTCAATGAGCTATCTTGCAGAAAGTATTCTTCTACCACTTGCAGGCTTAATACTAAGCATATTCATCGGATGGGTATGGGGCGTAGACAAAGCTGTAGCTGAGGCTACTAATGAGGGAAAAGTAAAATTTGGACTTGCCTTTGTTTGGGGATTCCTTATTAAGTGGGTAGTTCCAGTTGCTATATTTATAATCTTGTTACAAAGTACTGGAATATTAGATTGGATTTTTTAGTTAGTATTAAATAGCGTTAATTTGTATAATAAAACAAACCACCCTGTGAAAATTTTACAGGGTGGTTTGTTTTGACCAATAATCCAATTCTCGGAGCATATTTTTCGTTTTACGTTGTAAGTACTTTTACTAAAAAGTCATAGATAATATCTGCTGTTTTGACGATAGAACTTATGGTAGCATATTCGTCAGAACTATGAATATATTCACCTTCAGCACCAAAAACAATTACAAACATCCACTACTGATTCTAAAATTTCAAGTTATACGTACCATTATTGCATATGAGTCTAATAAACTCCTATCAGTTAAGCTGATAGCGATGATACCTTATATTTAAAGATATATAGCGATTTACATATAGATATGAAAGTAATACAATAGACGGTATGGATTAATACAAAGAAGGTGCATTATTATTAATATAAATGCTTTTATAAGTTTAGGTACAGCATTAATTGTAGGAATTGTATTTGGTAAAATAGTAAATAAATTCAAAATACCATCTGTTGCTGGTTACATAATTGCAGGGTTAATTCTTGGAGTTTCAGGATTTAATATTGTTAATCCTGATATGATAAATAAGCTATCATTTGTTAGTGATTTTGCATTAGCAATTATTGCTTTTAAAATAGGAAGTGAACTTGAAGTATCAGTTATTAAAAAACTTGGTAAGTCTATTTTTATAATTGCAATATGTGAAGCTCTAGGGGCTTTTTTATTAGTTACAACTGCAATGTATTTTTTTACACATAATATAGCAATTGCCTTAATACTTGGTGCGGTAGCATCTGCAACTGCCCCAGCTGCCACAGTAATGGTTTTAAAGGAATGTAAAGCTAAGGGGCCATTAACTAGCACACTACTTGGAGTAGTGGCCGTGGATGATGCAATCTGTCTTATGATATACTCTATCGCATCGTCAATAGCAAAGGTTTTTATTAAACATCAGCAAATAACAGTTTTTAAGGTCCTTGTACATCCAATAGCTGAAATTGCATTATCACTTGGCCTAGGTTGTGTTTTAGGAATAGCTTTATGTTATTTACTTGCTAACTGTCGAAATAAAGAAGAAGATCTTGGCTTTGTAGCAGGAACATTATTATTACTAATCGGTATTTGTACAATATTTGACCTATCGACCCTACTTACAGCCATGACACTTGGTACTATAGTTGCTAATGTATCATCTTACAGCAGAAAAGCATTCTTTAATATAGACACTTTTTCGCCACCTATTATTGCTGCTTTCTTCATACTCGCGGGCTGTAGATTAGACATTGCACTATTACCAGAAATAGGCGTAATAGGTATTGCTTATTTCATTTTTAGGATGATTGGTAAGATCTCTGGGGCGTCGCTTGGTGCCACATTATCAAAAGCACCAAAAACGGTTAAGAAGTACATAGGTTTTGGACTTCTTTCACAAGTCGGTGTTGCAATAGGGCTTGCTATCACGGTTAGTAAAGAATTTAGCGGTACTGAGCTAGGTACTACTGTAATAACAATACTTTTAGCTACCACAATTGTTACAGAGTTAGTTGGACCAATCTTAACTAAAAATGCTATAATAAGAGCTAAGGAATCTAATATTTAATTAAGGAGAGATAACATATGTATGCAGTGTTTATTATATTAAGTAACATTGATAAATTAGATGATATTTCTAAGGTGTTTTA